>NZ_DCRI01000107.1:0-86792 GCF_002324975.1 Acinetobacter sp. UBA1496
TTCATCGAACTCAGGTTAGATAAATTCCTGTTTATTTTATAGTTACTGAAAATAACTTTCTGATGATTTTTATGGATCTTCAGAGGAATATCTTTTTTTTTGTATGGAGAAAAATTTCATATCAAGAATTATGATGTTTTATTTGCCGAATTGAACATTTTATTTAGACCAAAAAAGCTATAATAATGGTCTATATCATTGTCATTCAAAGAGTTCAGAGAAAACGATGGCCCCTTTAGATCAAATTGCAACAGCATCGGATGACCAGTCAGAGTTAACGATGTCGGTTCTTATGACGCCAGATATGGCGAACTTTTCAGGAAATGTACATGGTGGAACAATTCTGAAATTATTGGACCAGGTTGCTTATGCTTGTGCGAGTCGCTATTCGGGTAGTTATGTCGTAACCCTGTCTGTAGACAAAGTAAATTTCAAAGAACCGATTCATGTCGGTGAGCTGGTGACTTTCCTGGCAAGTGTGAACCATGTAGGTCGTACTTCCATGGAAATTGGCATTCGTGTAGAAGCACAAAATATTCAGAAACGTACTGTACGCCATACCAATAGTTGCTACTTTACCATGGTCGCTGTTGATGAAAATGGTAAGCCTAAACAGATTCCACCGCTGAATCTGGACAATGACTGGAAACGTTGCCGTTTTGAAGCGGCTGAACAACGTAAAGTTGCCCGTCTGCAGGAAAACCATCATCCTTCATGCAGCATCTATAAAAAATCAGCGCATAGTTAAGTACTAAACTTAATTCGCTTATTAAAGAGGCCTTCAATGTGAGGCCTTTTTTTTGCCTAGAAAATCATTCAACTCTGGTTTAAGCTTCTTTTTTTAATCTAATATGAAACGATACGTATCGTTTCGTTTTTTGGTTTTAAGCATGAGTGAAGAAGAAAAATGTTCACGGCGTCAGCACAGTATTCTGCAGGCAGTTTCGGATGCACTGGCAGAAGGTGAATATCATCAGCTAACTATAGAAGATGTGGCTGCACGGGCAGGGGTTGGCAAATCTACGATTTACCGCTGGTGGAAACATAAATCTGAATTGGTACTAGATGCTTTCAAGCAGCGTACAGCAGGGGTATTTGAACTGGATGCTTCACAGAGCCTGCGTAGTAATCTGGTTCAACAGCTAACTTTGCTAGTTCAGGCGCTTAATCATCCGGTAGGCCGTGCTTTGCTGGTCGTTATGGCCAATCATCGGGAGCTGGCTGCAGACTTTTTTCAGCAATATCTATTACCACGTCGAAAACAAACCCATCAATTGATTCAACAGGCCATTCAACGTGGAGAATTACGTGCGGATTATCCTTTTGATCTGATGCTGGACACTTTATATGGGTCGATTCATTACCAGATCATTTTCTTCAACCGCATGCCGGATGATCAATATATCCAGAATCTGGTAGATATGGCCTTAAGCCCAGCTTTGATTTCTCCCCGAGTTTAGTCAATTCTTAAATTTGCTTTAAAAGTTGCGTGTTATGTCTGCTAGTCCTGAGCGCTTATGGAATCGCTCCTTTTTTCTGTGTTTATTGAACAATCTGTTCCTGTTTATCTATTACTTTGCCTTACTGACCATTCTGCCGGTTTATATCATGAAAGATCTGGGCGGATCAGTCAAAGAAGCAGGTTTGGCTTCGACCCTGTTCTTAGTTTCATCCATCGCCGTTCGACCTTTTTCAGGCATGAGCATTGAGAAACTCGGCAAGAAATTGGCAATGCGCGGAGCCGGAGTTATTTTTGCCTTGTTTGCCTTTAGTTATCTGCTGGTCGATAGCATGTGGTCATTATTGGCAGTACGTTTCTTACATGGAGTTTGGTTCAGTATTCTAACGACGGTCACCGTTCCTGTCGCGAATGAGTTTATTCCGGAATCTCGTAAAGGTGAGGGCATGGGCTATTTTGTCATGTCCACCAATCTGGGCGTGGTATTTGGTCCATTACTGGCCTTAACCGTGGTTCAGTTC
This sequence comes from Acinetobacter sp. UBA1496, assembly GCF_002324975.1. Taxonomy (NCBI): domain Bacteria; kingdom Pseudomonadati; phylum Pseudomonadota; class Gammaproteobacteria; order Moraxellales; family Moraxellaceae; genus Acinetobacter; species Acinetobacter sp. UBA1496. The sequence continues at coordinate 1,981 of NZ_DCRI01000107.1, forward strand.
ACCAGCTTTAAAGTGCTGTTTGGCTTGCTGTGATTATCTCTATCGGCTTGATCTTTTACTTCATGCTGAAAATTACCGAATTAGCAAAACCTCAGATCAAAATAGCTGAAAAATCACAATTCAGCCTGCATGACGTTATTGAAGTCAAAGTGCTGGCGGTCAGTTTTGTGGCTCTGCTTACGGCTTTTGCTTACTCCAGTATCATGAGTTTTATCACGCTCTTTAGTGAAACCAAGCAGCTACTGGCCTATACCGGCATCTTCTTTATTGTTTTTGCTGCCTCAATGTTGTTGGTACGGCCTTGGGTGGGCAAAATTTACGACCGTAAAGGGCCAAGTGCAGTTATCTATCCTTCTTTATTTTCTTTGCGATTGGCATGATGATCGTCAGTGTCATGTCCAGTCAGTGGACTATGTGGCTGTCTGCAGTATTTATTGGAATTGGTTACGATTCATTATTTCCATGTTTACAAACGCTAGCGATTTCAATCTGTCGAAAAACAGCGTATGGGCCATGCAATTTCTACCTTTTTTGCCCTGTTTGATATTGGACTGGCAGTGGGTTCAGTAGTGATGGGTATGATCATTGCACAATACGGTTTTGAAAAGACTTATATGTTCTGTGCAGTGATGGTGATTTTCACTTTATTGATCTACCGTCAATATGTCGCTAGGAAACGCCCTTCGATTTCAGCATTTTTACCGGAAGAATAAAATGGAATTAAGACATTTTCGCTATTTTGTTACAGTGGCTGAAGAGCTGAATTTCACCCGGGCAGCTGAAAAACTGAATACTGTTCAGCCTTCACTCAGTCAGCAGATTAAGGATTTGGAGCGGGAAGTGGATGCGCAATTGCTGGAGCGGAATAACCGCAAGGTTGAGCTGACCGAGGCTGGAAAGGCTTTTTTAAAGGAAGCTCTGTTGAGCTTAGAACATGCAGAACGTGCCGTGCAGGCAGCCCGTCAGATCGCACATGTACATAAGGGTCAGCTGAATATTGGCTTTGTGCCGGTCGCGGAAATGAAAATTTTTCCTTATATCATGCCGAATATCCGTGCACATTTTCCTGAACTGAAAGCACTGTTTCATAGCCTGACTGATGCAGAACAGTTTAACGCGCTGAGACAGGGTAGTATTGATATTGCCTTTACCTGTTATAGGGATCAGTCGGGTGAGTTTGAATCCGTTCAGATTTTTGATGAGCCACTGACGCTGATTGTGCCGAAAAATTCTCCGGTCGCAGAGATGCCTTATGTCAGCATCAAGAAGTTTGAAAATCAGGACTTTGTGATTAGTGATGAACAGGCCTCACCACAGCTGCATAAGATTATTGATGATTTCTTTAGGCAGGCGAAACTGAACGTGAATGTGGTGCAGTATTCCACCAATATTCTGCTGAATGTCAATCTGGTGGGCATGGGGGTTGGCTGGAGTCTGGTACCCGCTTATGTGATTCCTTTACTCGGCGATAATATTGTGGTGAAGAAAACGCTGGAACCTTTACCGATGATTGCTCTCTATGTCAGTTACCGTAAAAATAACCAGCATCCTGCGATTGAGCTGATTCTGAAAGTGCTCAAAGAAAAGTTTTGTGTAGATCTCTTTAAGTAAATTATTGATCTTCCATAAATGAAATGTGCTACAGAAATGATCTGTAGCACATGCTTTTTAATTGCAAAAGAAAGTCGCTTTATACTGAAATTCAAAAAATAAGAAATCGGTTGAAGCAGAATGATGAAGCTCTATAACAACCCTCAGTCACGCGGCATGACCTTGCTGCCCATACTTAAAGAACTGCAGATTGAAGATCAGCTTGAGCAGGTGGAAGTTCCTTTTAAAGATATGCATCAACCTGAATATCTTCAGATCAATCCGATGGGTAAAGTTCCGTGTCTGGTTGATCAAGGCGTCGTAATTTCAGAAATGGCGGCTATTATCATCTATCTGGCAGATAAGTATCAGGACAAAGGATTGGCACCCGCTTTAGATGATCCCAAACGTGGTGCTTACTTAAAATGGATCTTTTTCTGTCATGGGCCACTCACTGAATATATCGATGTAAAAAATTTACTAGTACCCCAAGAACAGATTGAAAAGGTCCGAACCAGTTTAAGTTTTGGTAACGAAGCCGCGGTATTTGATTTTCTTCAACGAGGCTTGTCGCAGGCCAAGCCTTATCTTTTAGGTAAAAAAGTTTCTGCTGCAGATTTATATGTGGCCTATTGTCTGATCTTCGCAATTAGTACAAAAATTTTGCCGCCGTTGGAAGAATTTAAACCTTTCCTACAGCAGATGGCGCGTCGTGATTCTCTCAAAGATATTTCATGGTTTGAGCAATACCGAACTTAGCTTCTATGTTCATCTATAAATAGGAAACCACGCCGTAACGTGGTTTTTTGACTGAGGTCAATTATTTGACATGGAGCTTGTTAAATAGCGCCTGACTTGTGCTTTCCATAGATTGAGGAATTGCTAGGGCAGCCACGAAGCGGTCTGGACGCAGGATGACGATAGAGTCTTTGGTCTTACCGAACCAGGTACGAATGTCCGTACCGATATCACCAATGGTGATCACATCTTCATATTGCTTACGATGTTGATTAGACAATTGAACTGCAGAAATGACTTGGATAAATCTTACGCCAAGTTTTTTCCACTGTTGTATCGTTTGCTTGCTTAAACCCCATTTCGGATTTACACCCTAGGCAATGATGGCGAAGTCATTGCCAATCACTTCATCGAGTAATATATTTTCACCAGACTCCAGTTTCACCTGCGGCTGAATAAACATCTTGCCGACTGGAGAGTCTTTCTGAGTATTGGCCAGCAGGGCACCATCATGATACTTCGGCATTGGCTTAAAGCGCATTTCCAGCAGGTACTGTTTGATTGGCTTGATATAGTTCAATGCGTAAGCAATACCGTCACGAACAAAGCCTTGCCATTTTTTTGGTGGCGCAAGAACGTGGCCTGCCATCACTGAAAGATCGATCATCGCTTTGGCATGATCCTTACGTTCTACTTGGTAAAAGTCCAGTAATTCATGACTTGCTTTACTCTGGATCACCAATGCAACTTTCCAGGCTAGGTTAAAGGCATCACGCATACCGCTGTTATAGCCTTGGCCTTGCCATACCGGCATGATGTGTGCAGCATCACCAGCAAGCAGAATACGGTCAGCACGGAACTTATCTGCAATACGTGCATTGTGGGTATAGACACGTTGACGAATCACTTCGATTCCATCGGTATTTGGTAAAACTTTAGATAGTAGTTTGGCAATATTTTCCGGTTTGCTGAGGTCTTCCTGAGTTTCGCCTGGCATGACCATGAACTCGAAGCGGCGAATGCCATGCGGCAGGATAGCCGATACATACGGACGTACCGGGTCACAGCATAGATAAATATGTGGGGTTGCCAATGGGTCATTATCGATATCAATCACGATCCACTGGTTCGGTGCAGTTTCACCTTCAAATGGAATATTGAGGGTACGACGTACATAAGAGTTTCCACCATCACAAGCAATCAGGTACTGAGCATGTATAACTTCTTCGCCACCGTCTTTAGTTAGAACCTTTAAAGTTGCACCCTCAGCATCCTGGCTGAAATGAGTCAAATGACGCGAGAAAAGTACTTCAGTTTTTTTATATTGTTTGAGGCCTTGCAGCAGAACATTATCTACTTGTGGCTGAATGAAAGCATTACGGCGGGAGAAACCAAATTCACGAGTCAGTGGCTGAATGTCTACGAAGCAACGGCCTTTGGGTGTCAGGAAGCGCATGGCATGATTAGGTGTGGTATGCGGCAAGACCTGATCAACCAGTCCCAAAGATTGAATAGTACGCAAGGATTCATCATCAATGCCGATGGCATGCGGATAATCGATCAGACTATCTAGCTGTTCAACTACAGTGACCTGTACGCCCTGTTTGCTCAGGTAGTTTGCAATCGTTAAGCCTACCGGGCCAGCACCCAAAATCGCCACTTCAGTGGTGTAATTTGTATTGCTCATAGCGAATGTCCATTCAATCCATTCAGGATTGAGACTATTAAGGAACAATCAATAGCGCTAAACAAGCTAGTCCATAGTAGGTCATGTCTATCAAAAAGATTTGGTTGAAAAGATTTTAATTTTAATAAATTATTGATAATAAATGATAATATTTAAATCTATTCATAAGATGAATGAATCCTATGATCATTTTTGGCTATAGTGAACAGCCTATAACATATAAAAAAGCTGAATCACGCAGTTGCATGATTCAGCCTCAGTCTACATCCGGCAGCATAGATCGAACCTACTGGAGATTTACTGCACGAGATGTTGCTTTAAACCTGATTAACGAGTCGATGTCGACTTAGTCGTTTTTTTACCATCTTTGTCTTCTGTAGCAGCTTCAGACGCAGCAGGCTGGTCAGCAGGTCCAGCCGTGGTTACATTCGGATTTGGGTTATTCGTTGCAGGAAGTTCCTGAGTTGTTACAGTGACTTTCTGTTCCTCAGTGGTCTTCGTGTCAGTGGTATTGTTTGCTGCAAAACTTGTAGCTGCGGCTGCAGTAAGCGTTGTTGCAAGTAAGATTTGTGCATATTTCATGTTGAGCATCCTTTTTATTACATTTATAAACTGCCGAATGACCATCACATCAATCCGGCAGGAATTCATCCTAAGCATGAAAATTTTACGGAGCAAAGTAATTAACAAAAGCCGCACGAAGCTGTTAACCAAGCAAATACAATCATTGGAAATTTGTTTTCTTCTGTTAAATGTATAGGAAATTTTTAGCTGGAAATGTGTGTAAATATTTCAAATATAGCGTTTAAGTGCACCAGTTAAGGGCTAAAAAGTACTTACTACAAACTGTTATTTTTATTTGCACTGAGATAAATAGGATTTACTCATCCAAAAAATGAACACTTTTGCAAGAGTCCAGTGCTCTATAATAGTCAGGTTTACTACTTCTAATTCTATCTTTGAGAATCAATTTTGAAAGTTCTTGCCGCTCAGCAGCCTATTCCTGTACACATCATTTCCGGATTTTTAGGTGCCGGTAAAACCACTTTATTAAAATATTTACTGAGCCAGAAACCGGAGCAGGAAGTCTGGGCTGTGCTGATGAATGAATTTGGTCAGATTGGCGTCGACCAGCAATTACTACCTCAGGATCAGGGCTATGCAGTGAAAGAATTGCTGGGTGGCTGTTTATGTTGTAGCAGTCAGTTGCCGATGCAGATTGCTTTATCCCGGCTATTGTCAGAAACCAAACCGGACCGGCTATTTATTGAACCTACAGGACTCGGACATCCCGGACAACTGCTGGAACAGCTCACTGAACCACATTGGCAGAGTCATTTAAAGATGCAATCTTTGGTTACCGTGGTGGATGGCTCACGTTTACATGATCGGGACTGGACGCATCAGAACCTGTATGCGGATCAGCTGAAAGTTGCCAATATTGTGGTCATTTCCCATGCTGATTTGATGACTGAAACTGATCATGCTGCTTTAACTGAACTCAAGTCTGAGTATCAGCCATATGCCCAGCACTGGCTGATGATAGAAAACGGAAAGCTGGATATTGAGCAAATCAAACAGGATTATCAGGGTATTCCACGGCAGATCCAGCCACTGCTCAAGCAACAGCGCCAAATATCTGGAGAGGTGCTGGCTGTCGTACATCAGTTGCCTTATCATTATGTTGAAAGTGCACAAGGCTATCAGGTGGCAGGTTGGAAATTGCCGAAACGCTGGCAGTTTGATTTTTATAATCTGCTGGATTTGCTTTGTGAGCAGCAGGACTGGCTCAGAATCAAAGGGATTTTCAATACCAATCAGGGCTGGAAAAGCTTTAATTTCAATCCTGAACAGTTTAATTATCAGTCTGCCGAAGAAGGTATTGATAACCGGGTAGAAGTGATTTACCAGACCTCACGTGACTGGCTGGAATTTGAAACTGCTTTAATGCAATGCCGGATTGAGCAGGAAAAATAGCTTCGAATCTGTGTATAGAAAATAGCTAGATAAGACGAAATCTGTCCAGCAAAAAATCAATAAATCTTATATGCTAGGCGCCAAATTTGAGGATTGTGTTATGGCGCTTAAAGCAACGATTTACAAGGCTGACCTGAATATTGCCGATATGGATAACCATCGTTATGAAGACTATCAGTTAACGATGGCATTGCATCCTTCGGAAACTATTGAACGTCTAATGGTGCGTGTTTTGGCTTATGCACGTTTTGCTGGCGAGGCGCTTGAATTTACCAAAGACCTGTTTGAGACTGATGAGCCAGCGTTGTGGGAAAAAGACCTGACTGGCCAATTATTGAAATGGATCGAAGTGGGTTGTCCTGACGAAGATAAAGTCAAGAAAGCCAGTGCGCGTTGCAAACAGGTCGCAGTAGTCGCTTATGGTTCTTCAGTTGATGAATGGTATAAACGTAATTCCAAGTTAAAAACGCTGTCAAATGTTGAGGTCTGGAAAATTTCAACCGCCAGCACTGAAGCGGTACAACAGTTATGTGAACGTACCATGCAGCTGCAACTAAATATCATGGATGGTGAATGGACCCTGATCGGTGATCAGGCCCAAGCTGTAATTGAGTGGGAACAGTTACAATAACAACTCACAAGGATGCAAGTTTCGACTTGTGTCCTCGCCCCAATATTTCGTATATCTGGAGAGAATAATAAGTCCCAGGGACGAAGCATGTATCATGAACTTTATGATTTGCTGTTAGCAGTCGTGATTGGTGCGGTTATTGGAGCGGAACGGGAATATCATAGTAAATCTGCCGGACTGCGCACCATGATCATGGTCAGTCTGAGTTCCTGTCTATTTACTATTATTTCCTTAAAAATCGGCGTCGCCAACCCAGACCGTCTGGCAGCCAATGTCTTAACTGGCCTGGGTTTTCTGGGAGCCGGAGTGATTTTAAAAGATGATAACCGGATTTCTGGGATTACCACTGCAACCACAATCTGGATGACAGCTGCACTGGGCATGGCAGTTGGTGCTGGCTATGAACTGTTAAGTGTCTGGGCAACGGTGATCGTGCTGACCGTACTGGTTCTACTGGTCTATGTACAACGTGGGATTGAGCATCTGAATCAAGAACGTAATTATGAAATTGTCTGTCCTTTTGAGCAGCATGAGCCGGATCATTATGAAAAACTGTTTAAACAATACAAATTAAAAGTCATCCATTCCAGCCAGCAAAAAATCGACCGGCGGATCACAGGCCGCTGGATCCTGATGGGTTCGGCTAAAAATCACCAGAAATTAACCCAGTATTTATTACAGGATAAGAAGATTCAGGAACTCAGCTTTTGATCCATTGGAGCTAAAGTCTGAGGAATTTGGCTCAATCGTGTTTATACTAGGGCTATTTGCAAAATGAAGGATATTGACGATGACCAAAGAACTAGAAATTATTGACCTGGTGGTGGGTGAAGGTAAAGAAGCGGTAAAAGGTGCACTGATTACCACGCATTACACTGGCTGGCTGGAAGATGGAACCAAGTTTGATTCATCGCTGGATCGTGGTAATTATTTTGAGACGGTCATCTGCACTGGTCGTGTGATTAAAGGCTGGGATCAAGGTATCATCGGCATGAAAGTGGGGGGCAAACGTAAGCTGATCGTACCTGCCCATCTGGCTTATGGTGAACGTAAAATGGGGAACATTATCCCGGCAAATTCCAACCTGATTTTTGAAATCGAACTGTATGACGTTAAAACACGTGACTGATATTATGTGACTTTCTGAACAGTACAATATGTCAGGAATTCAGCAGCAGGATAGCTCGTCGGTTATCCTGCTTTTTATATGAAAAATCATTGGCAATATCCAACATTCCACGTACATTAGAATTAATAACAGTAGCTACAGGATGGCCTTTTTGCTCAGGTTTAGGGGGATTATGCTGATATTGGCATCGTGGTTGATGCTGATATTTTTGATGGGGACTACACGGATCGTGTGGGCTCAATATGATGCTGCTCCAGAATCTTATTTCCTAGCTCATCAGAATGAGGTCACCGAACTAAAATTTGATGAAGACAGTACCACCTTGTTGCAAGGCAAATGGCAGTTCTATCCACGTCAGTTCATTGAGCAACCAGATCCTGAACTCGAATCACAAGTAGTTGAACTTCCAGCTTCATTCAAGAGTCTCACCGGAACCAATGCCACTTATGGCACTTTTATTAGCCATTTTAAAATTCCCAAAAAATTTATCGGACAACGTTTAGCGATTCAGATTCCGAGTCAGTATGGTGCTTATAGCATTTATTTAAATGGGGATATCTTGCTGCGTTTTGGTAAAATCAGTAAAACCCCGACAGGGCAGGTGACTGAAAAGGCACCTAAGATCGCATCTTTTGTGCCACAGAATGAATATTTTACCTTAAGTATTCAGGTTTCCAACTATACTAATTTACATGGCGGACTAGAAAAGCCTCTGAAAATTGGCCCCTCTGCGACCATTAACCGACAGTTTATGTTGCAAATGCTGAGTATTGCTTTGGTCTGTGGCACAGTGCTGGGTGTAGGACTATTTACCATTTTATTTTCCCTGTTTCGCGGATCTGTGGAGCGAAATAGCCGCAGTGTATTTATTTTTGGCTTATTTATTATTTTTTTGGCACTGCATAATCTTTTTTCTGCGCCACATCCATACGCCATTGTAAGTAAAATCAGTTGGTTATGGGGCGCTCGTCTAGAATATCTGTTCACTTTTCTGGCAATCTTATTCTTCCTGAGCTACATGTACCTGTTTAAGCCACGTTATATCCGACGTTCAATTTATTACGTAGGTGCGGGATTACTGATTTTTAATATCGCAGTAACCTTGTTTAGCACACCAGAAGTTTTTGAGCGTCTGGCTTTGTATAGCGTTATCTATGGTCTGGTGATACTGGGTAATTTTATTTACGGGTTTTATGTGACACTTTCTCAAGGAGATGAATATTCGTTCACTAACCTGTTTGCCATCATCTTTCTGTGTGTGACCTTTCTTAATGATTATCTGGTATTACTGAATGTAATTGAGAGCGTGCATCTGTCATTTATTTCGACCAGCCTGTATGTCTTGATCATTATGTTTCAACAATCTCGTAATTATGCCCATCAAACCTACCATACCGAGCGACTGAATAATAAATTAATGATCTTGAACAGTTCACTGGATCAGAAAGTCAAAGCACGTACCGAGCAATTACGTGAACTGAATGCCAAACTCGAACATCAGGTGAATATTGATGCTTTGACGGGTGCCTTTAACCGTCGTGCTTTAAATGACCAAATCCAGCAGCAGTTTTTATACTGTCAGCAACATCCACACAGTACACTGATTTTTGCCATGCTCGATGTCGACTATTTTAAAAATTACAATGACTATTATGGGCACTTAAAAGGAGATGAAATTTTACAGAATCTGGTCAAGGTCATTCAGACGGTACTCCCTGAATCCGCGTATTTAGCCCGTTATGGTGGAGAAGAATTTGCGATTCTACTCACTGATGTACCTGTTCAGGCAGCCTTAGAGTTTCTGGAAAAAGTCTTGCACAAGATTCGCGAACAGCAATTTGAACACTTAAATCGAACAGATGATAAATCTTATGTCACGGTCAGCATGGGTATTTCCTGGATGGATCAAACACATCCCTATCCAGATATTCATGCACTGATGAAAGCGGCAGATGTGCAGTTATACGCGGCTAAGCAAGCAGGGCGAGATCAACTTAAAATGGCATGAAAAATTTTTAATTTTAAAAAGCGTATTTATATAAATGATAATTTTCTTCATTTTCCGATTGATGATTCGGTGAGAAAAATCCATTTTTTTGATAATAACTTAAAGCTGTTTGAGTCGATTGGACTTTAATTTTATGGATATTTTTACGCACTAAGGATTTGTGCATCTGATCAAAAAGCTGGGTGCCAAACCCGAGTCGCTGGAAACGTGCAGCCACATAGTGCATCAGGATTTCTCCAGTGTCACTGACCAGCAAAAAGCCGACAATCTGATCATTTAAAATATACACCCAGCAGTCGTTATAAAGCATTTCCACAATCAGCTGGGCGTGATTAAACTGCTCCAGCCAGCGTTGGATCACGCTGTCTTCACGTTGATGATCCAAAATACAGGATTGAATACTGTCGTGGATGACCTGAATTATTTGAGGTATATCTTGAATCTTCCCTTCACGAATCATAATTTTATTCATTTACTCGACCATAAAGAGGGACCTTTTATTTGAAGGAAAATGCTCAAAAAAACAAATACCAATCGTGTAGCTTTTTGAGTGCATTTGCTAAAGAATCCAGAGTTGATGATCGATTCTGTAGTGATTTGTCTGATTTATTTATCCTGATCAATATTGGCTTTCTGGATTCATTCTAATTTTTAACAAAATTTTAGATCCTTATTTCAAATTGAATACTGGGAAATAAGGCTCAACCGAAGAAAAAAATCCAAGAAGATCTAAAAAAATCCTTAAGTTTGCTGTACAAAAAATAGACTTGTGTTAAGTTGGAAGAAGATCGCCAAATCAAGAATTGGCAGACCGTGATAAAAATAAAATTAACTACACGAGATGATCAATGATTCTTAAATTCCTGATTTTTTCATGTCTAGCCCTGATACTGTATGCGACCTGGTTTATCGGCATGAAAATCTATAAAACCCAGCGGTATGTAAAGAGTAAACGTGTCGAAAAAGAGGATCCGATTTCCAGCAGTACTGAAGAGAGTCAACCTGAGTCTCAGGAAACATTGCATGTGGTCGATGCCTATGAGCTGGAACTGTTTGATGATGTGGCGCAATTATTTTTCCAACATCAGGTTCAGATTCAGGATCGCAATGAAGCAGAGCAGTTACAGCAGGAACTGCTCCGTAAGATGCCGATGCATACCGGTACACAAATCCGTCAGATGGATTTAGGCGAATGGTCAATTTTCTGGAATTTTTATGATCAGTCACTGGAATATTATGTCGGCCGTTATGGGGTATTTTATGCCCATGTCGACCGTTTCGGCGAGGAACACCGTCAGGAAATCAGAACCGATATTCAACAGGCACGTTATGCTTAAGCAGCTAAATGCTTAAATACCCTAGAGACTAAAATCAAGCTGCATTTTTGAGTTGATGTAATTCACTGAACTTGGCGAGCACTTCGTCCCAGAGCTGTTCTGCGCCCTGACGGAAATAACCCATATGTCCAATGTGTTTGAGTCCATAATCGGTCGCCTGAATATCAATATAATGCAACGAGGCCTGACGGTAATGTTGTATAAAGGCTTGTCTGGATTTAGGTAAGGCCCAGGCATCATCGAGTGCGGCTACGGCATAAATAGGTGTTTTTACCGCGGCATAATGGGCATGTAGGTCTTTCAGTTCAGGATCGGCAAAGAAATAGGTTGGATTTTTGCACCATTTGCGCCACTGACGATAGACATCACGCGGTAAGTCGGCGCCCATATTTAAACGACTCCATGGCAAATAGCCTGTCACCGCTACCATCGGTGGAAAAACAATATTCCAGATTACCTGAACCTTGATTCTTTCAGTTAAAGGCATATAACCATGCCAGCCAGCACCGGTGCCAAAGCAGTACATTGCTTCAATGCGATCATGATATTTACTTAATCCCAAAGCCTGCCCGCCATAGGAGTGGCCAATCATATAAATATCCAGACCGGTTTTGCTCAGATAATCAATCGCAGCGCTGAGATCATATTGTCCCCAGTCTAAATAGGACATTTTAAAATTCTTTAAACGTTTGGGTGCAGAATCAGCCACCCCACGATAATCAAAAGTCAGTACCTGAAAACCTGCTCGTGCTGCATATTCGGCAAAGCGCCGGTAAAAAGCTTGGGGGACACCCGTTGCGCAGGCGATGACAATATTGGCTTTGGCATATTCACTGCGGTAAAGCTTGCCGGTTAAGGTATAGCCATCTTCTGCCAGAAACTGCACGGTTTCGACCTGAACTTTTCCTTGTTGCATGCTGGATATCCTTATACGTGGATTGAATGAGGGGAGGTGAATCTATATTATTTTTAATCTGATCTAAGCCATGATGTCAAAACTCACGAGTCGTAAATGACATCTATGCTTACCTATATGGCATGTAATCGCCTCATACAAAAGGAAGGGCTGCCTCATGCTGATTGATTTTCATCAGGCACAATTACAGAAATTTATGGCTTTAGCGACTCAGGTTGAAGCTGAACCGGAACACTATTTACAGTTTGATTCCGTTTCTGATTTTTATAAGGCCAGCTGGTTAAAGAAATTTCCTGCGGGTACGGTCTGGTATGCTTCCGGCCTAGATGATGGGGCAGAAGAATTTCATGCGGTCATTAAGTATCGTGAAGTTCAGCTTTTACTCAGTTGTGGACCCTGTATATCTGCGAAAATTGCCTGGAAATATTGACCTCAACGCCAATTTTTCTCAATAAAAAAATAATGACATCCGATGTAAAATTGACTTAAATAGCTTATCTTCTCTGTCAGATGATTCATTTGACTTAATTTGAGTCCATAACCCCTAATAAAAATAAGGAAAATAGATATGGCCCACCAGTTTACCGTAAACGCAATTATTCGCGGTGTTTCGATTGATGAGTTTAAACGTCTGGCAAATGACATCAGTTTGCATGAAGCGGTTTGTCATCGGATCCCTGCTCAAAATATGGAAATTCTGGTTTCAGAAAAGCAGGGACATCTGTATACTCTGAAGCGTGCCTACAATCTGGATGTCAAAATCCCAGATATTGCCAAGAAACTGCTGAAAGATGCGTTTCGCTTGCAGCGTACCGATGTTAGCAATCTAGAAGAAATGACTTCAGTCGTGGAACTAGGTGCCAATCTGCCGATTGAAGCTAAATGTCAGCGTGCCGTTACAGGTGATGAACAGCAGATTCAGTTCCAGTTGAACTGGACGGTGAATGTGAAAGTGCCTTTGGTCGGTGGCATGCTGGAAAAACATGCTGAAGGCGAAATCCGCAAGTTCAGTGAAATCGAGATCAGCATTGTAGAAGATGAGCTACGCAAGAATCTGAAAGCTTAAGCTCGTATTTTCACGCTTAGAAAAAGAGCCTGTGAGTCAGGCTCTTTTTTATTTTAGGCTGTTTTTTTCAAATTTGCTGCGGTAAAGCAGGGCAGTGAAGAGAGTCACTAGACAAACGGTCCAGATATAGTACAGGGCACCAATATTGCTATATAGGCTCAACCATTGCACCAGTGGCAAGGTGATTCCACCTGCAATCGCATAGGCCAGATTATAGGAAAATGAAATTCCGCTGAAACGGATTTGTGCCGGGAACATTTTCACCATGCTATAAGAAACCATGCCCACGGTTCCTGAGCTTAGACCGAGCAACATGTAAAGCATGAACACCGTTGACGCTTCAACATGACCCAGACTGTGATAAAAAATCCCAGCCATTGCCGCGACAAAAATAGAGCCAAGTAAAATGACCTTGCCTGCACCGAAACGGTCAGCCAGTACACCAGCAATAATGCAACCGAGCATTTGCATTAGGATTGCAGCACTTTGCATCTTGAATGCATCAGCACGTTCGAAGCCAAAACTGGCCACCAGTAAATTTGGCATCGCCAGAATCAACACCACTACACAGCCGGTCAGGAACCAGGTAAATAACATCCCGATGCCTACAGCAGTTTTGTGGCTTAACAGCACTTGCTTGACCGGTAATTCTTTCGCCAGTTCTTTTTTCGCCTGCATGGCTTTAAAAACTGGAGTTTCTTTCAAATAACTACGTAGGTACAGTGCCACAAAACCAAAAATCCCACCTAGAATGAAGGGAACGCGCCAAGCCCAGTCTTTGATTTCCGCTTCAGTGAACTGTAAGGAAATAAACAGCGACATTAGGGCACCGAGTAGAATTCCGAGTGAGAGGCCTGCGGTCAGCAAGCCATTGGCAATCCCAATTCGGCCTTCAGGCACATGCTCAGACACAAAGGTCCAGGCAGCCGGAATTTCACCGCCAATCGCAATACCTTGAACAACACGCATCAATAGCAGCAGCAATGGTGCAGCATAACCAATACTTTCAAAGGTCGGCATGATTCCGATCATGAGGGTCGGTAGCGCCATCAACAAGATGGATAAACTGAACAGACGTTTACGACCGATCAAATCCCCAAAATGTGCCATTACCACACCGCCGAGTGGGCGAAAGAAATAACCTGCAGCAAAGATACCATAGGTATTCAGCATGGCCCAGAACGGACTTAGGGTACTTGGAAAGAACAGCTCAGAGATCAATTTGGCGTAGAACACATAAATGACAAAATCATAGAATTCCAGTGCGCCACCTAGGGACGATAGTCCGAGGGTGCGTTTGTCAGCACGGCTCAGATAGGGTTGTGCATTCATGTAGTCGTTCCATTATTTAATATCCATGACTTGATTACTGATTTTAAAGAAGGGTTATTTTCTTGAATAATCAATCTTTCTTTGTTCAATCTAAACTAAAATTTATTAAAATTTAAATGAATAAAATTATTTGGAATGTTTTGATTAATTATTTTCCTTTCAAGTGAAGTTTTTAAGGTAACAATAAGTTGGAGTTCACAATATTACTTAAAACACAGCTTATCTTTTTTAGACGTATTTATTCATTTTAGTATGATGTTCATTCTGTAATTTTCCTTCTAAGATAGAGTTAGATGAAAAAATTACAGGATAGCGTGATGACAAATACCTTAGCAGTGGCACAGCAAGGTGAGGCCGTTTTAACCCTAATTGCCAGTCCGGTCACACAGGCTGAATTTGACAGTGACTGGTTGCGGCAATTTAACAGCACCTTGATGGAAACCATGCAGCACCGTCAGGGCGTGGGCATTGCAGCACCGCAGGTTTATGTCTCTAAACGCATTATTATTGTCGCATCACGGCCCAATTTACGTTATCCGGATGCGCCGTATATGGATGCTGTGACCATGATCAATCCGGAGATTATCAGTGCCTCAGCTACGCAAGTATTGGGTGAGGAAGGCTGTTTAAGTGTGCCCGAGCAAAGAGGGAGGGTAGCTCGAGCAGAAGAGGTTGAGGTGCGTTATTTTACCTTAGAGGGAAATGAAGTGGTTCAGTCGTTTAAAGGCTTTCCGGCACGAATTGTACAGCACGAAATTGACCACTTGAATGGAATTTTATTTGTAGAAAAGCTTTCAGAAGCATAATTACTTGGCCTGAATTGCGGTGCCATAAGCGAAGACTTCAACCATACCGCCTTGCATGCCAAGTTCGGTAGTACTGAGACGGATTCCCATAATCTGGTCAGCACCCATTTTTTCTGCTTCCAGTTTTAATCGTATTATAGCTTCACGTCGTGCCCGTTCAACGACACTCTCATAACTGGTCAAACGACCACCTAGCATGTTTTGCACATTAGCAATCGCATATTTAAAGTAATCATGTGAAATCACCACATTGCTGCTGATCATATGACCGGGGAGTGTAGATTCGATGAAGCGGCTATTATTGACCCGGATATAAGCCAAACGCTGTTCCTGTTCATCCAGATATTGCAGATGCTTGCGCTCGTTAAAGCGACCAAAACCGAAACCCACGCTGAACAGAATGGCAAAAATGACAATCTGTATAATCAATCCGTCCATGCATTAGTTCGCCTGTGGAAATGGATCAGGCAGTTTAGGCATGACTGGATCAACGATGACTGCTGTGCCATAAACAAAGAGTTCAGAAGCACCTTGGGCAATATTTGAGGTAGAAAAACGAATACCCACAATCGCATTGGCGCCCATACTGCGGGCTTTTTCAATCATCCGGTTCATGGCTTCCTGACGGGATTCTTCCAGTAATTCGGTATAAGCGGTCAACTCACCACCGACAATATTTTTTAGACCGGCCAGAAAATCACGTCCAACATGCTTACTGCGTACAGTACTGCCATAGACCACATCGATTTGCTGGCGAATAGTATGTCCCGGTACAGATTCCAGATTGCTCAATAACATGCAGATATCTTCTTAATCAGTCATATAATCATGAAGATAGAAAATCTCCTTTAAAAAAGCAATAAAAAAGCCCACCGAAGTGAGCTTTTCTGAAAAGGAGTTAGGCTTATTTTGTCTCTTTCGCACGACGCTGTTCGGTCACAGACGGGCGATACGGTACAGTGTCTGAGGTATTAACTTTCAAACCACCACCAAGACTCTTGTACAGTTCAACCTGGCTGTTCAGATTCGCCTGTTCAAGTAATAACAAACCTTGTTCTGCTGCATATGAAGCACGTTGTGCATCCAGTACAGTCAGATAACTGTCAATACCGGCACGGAAACGTGCCAGAGACAGACGGTAAGTGGTATTAGTTGCATCGACCAGACGGCGTTGAGCAGCAATACGGTCACCAATATTCTGACGTACCGCTAGGGCATCATTCACTTCACGGAATGCAGTCTGAATTGATTTTTCGTAATCTGACAGCGCAATTTGTTGATCTGTTTCGGAAATACGGATATTCGCCTGACGTGTACCCCAATCGAAGATTGGAATATCCAGACTTGGGCCTACAGACCACGCAAAACTGCCAGACTTGAACAGATCACCCAGATCCGCAGATGCAAAACCTGCCGAACCCGTCAGACTGATCGTTGGATACAGACGCGCACGGGCAGCACCAATATTGGCACCTGCCGCAGACAGACGATATTCAGCTGCACGTACATCCGGACGGTTAATCAGCAGATCACTTGGTAAGCCTGCACCTAGTGCTGCATTAGAGGTAATGCGGGTAACACGCTGTGCCGGTAACAGGTTGGCCGGTACGGGTTGACCTACAAGCAGATTTAGCAGGTTTTGTGCCTGAGCCACCTGGGTGCGATAGTTGGCAACATCATTACGTGCAGTTTCAACAGAAATCTGTGCCTGACGTACCGGAAGTTCGCTATCGATACCCACATCAAAACGTTTTTTGTTCAGGTTATAAGATTCAAGCTGGGCTTTCAGCGTTTGCTCAGCCAACGCTAGATTGGCATTGGCAAATGAGTAACTCAGCCATGCTTGGGCCACCTGACCGATCAGGGAAATCTGAGTCGCATCACGCGCACTTTGAGTCGCCAGATAAGTATCCAGTGCATTGTCACGCAAGCTGCGCACACGACCCCAGAAATCCAGCTCAAATGCAGTTACGCCTAGACCGACATTATAAGTCGTCACAGCGCCACGGCTTTGCGGGTTGTTACTGCCAGTGTCCTGACGTAACACGCTGCCGCTCGCACCAATGGTTGGCAGACGGTCATTTTCAGAAATCTGATAAGCCTGTTGGGCACGCTGAATGTTTAATGCGGCAGTACGCAAATCACGGTTATTGATCAATGCCAGGTCCAGTACCTGTAACAGGCGCTGGTCAGCAAAGAATTCTTTATAACCCTGTTCTGCTACAGAAGTACCTGAAGCATTGGTATAACTGCTTGGGATATTTGCCTCTGCAACGGGCTCTGGGCCACGCATGCTTTGACATGCAGTCAAAGCAAGCGCGAGGGCAGATACCGCAATGCTACGACCTGTAATAGACCATATATTTTGCATTACGACTTGTACTCCTGATTTTGTTGTTTTGGTTTGTATTTAAAGATACTTCGAATCCATACGTAGAATACAGGAATAAAGAAGATACCTAAAAGAGTCGAACTGATTACACCACCAAGGACACCATAACCGACGGAGTGCTGGCTACCCGCACCGGCACCTGAAGCAAGTGCTAGTGGAAGTACACCAAAACCGAAGGCAAGGGTGGTCATGATAATTGGACGTAAACGCATTTTTGCTGCATGCAGGGTCGCATCAAACAACTCTTCGCCTTGTTCCTGCAGCTCTTTGGCGAATTCCACAATCAAGATTGCGTTTTTCGCAGAAAGACCAATTACGGCAATAATCGCTACCTGGAAGTAGATGTTATTCGACAGATTCGGGTCTTTAAACAGAATCATACCGCCAAAGGTCAATAGTAATGCACCCACGATGCCTAATGGTACAACCAGAAGAACCGAGAATGGAATTGACCAGCTTTCATACAATGCAGCCAGACACAGGAACACGATCAACAGTGAAAGCGCGTACAAGAATGGTGCCTGTGCGCCAGACTCACGTTCTTCCAGAGACAGACCAGTCCATTCATAGTCGAAACCTTGCATGCCCATTTCAGGAAGCTTGGCAATGATTTCTTCCATCGCACGCATTGCATCACCTGAGCTCACGCCCGGTGCCGGTGTACCCTGAATGTTCATTGCAGATACGCCGTTATAGCGTTCTAGACGAGGCGAACCATAGGTCCATTCACCCGTTGCGAATGCCGAGAACGGTACCATTTCGCCACGGTTGTTACGAACATACCACTGGTTCAGGTCTTCCGGCATCATACGAGAGCTGGCTTCACCCTGAACGTACACTTTTTTCACACGACCACGGTCAAGGAAGTCGTTGATGTACGAACCACCCCACGCCATGCTCATGGTACTGTTAATTTCAGAGATGCTGACACCTAAAGCACCGGCTTGTGCATGATCGACAATCACACGGTACTGCGGGTTATCTTCCTGACCATTTGGACGGACACCTGCAAGACGTTTGTCTTGTGCAGCCAGGCCCAGAACAGTATTACGCGCTGCCAAAAGTTGCTCATGGCTTTGACCACTTGCTGCTTTTAACTGCATGTTAAAGCCGGCAGATACACCCAGTTCAGGCATTGCTGGCAATTGTAATGGCATGATGTAAGACGCATCTTTCACAATCATGTTCAGTGCCATACCACGCTGGATAATTGCACCGACCTGTGATTCTGGTGTGGTACGTTCAGACCAGTCTTTCAGTTTGATAAATGCCAGACCAGCGTTTTGACCTACACCTGTGAATGAGAAACCAGCCACACTGAAGACAGATTGGACATGATCTTTTTCATTTTCCAGGAAGTAGCCTGTCATGGTATTGATGACTTTATCGGTACGTTCCAAGGTTGCATTTGGTGGCAACTGTACCAGCGTCATTACGACACCTTGGTCCTCATCAGGTAAGAATGAAGAAGGTAGTTTCTGGAAGATCAGCACAATAATCCCGATCACCACCGCATAGATGATACCGGAGAAAATCTTGTGGTGTGTCATACGATTGACGCCGCCTTGATATTTCACAGAAACACGGTCAAAGCTATGATTAAACCAGCGGAAGAATCGTGCAGCCGGATTGTTACTTTGCGGCTTGTTCGGATCATGCTGTTTCAGAATGGTTGCACACAGAGCAGGGGTAAAGGTTAAGGCCACCACCAGCGACAGAACCATCGCTGTGACCAGCGTGATTGAGAACTGGCGATAGATAACACCTGTAGAACCACCAAAGAATGCCATTGGTACGAATACTGCAGACAGTACAGAGGTAATACCGATCAGCGCACCAGAGATCTGTTTCATCGACTTTTCAGTCGCCGACACAGGATCCAGATGCTCTTCAGCCATGACACGTTCAACGTTCTCGACCACAACGATCGCATCATCGACGAGCAGACCAATCGCGAGAACCATCGCGAACATGGTCAAGGTGTTGATCGAGAAGCCGAAGATATTAATGATTGCAAAAGTACCCAGTACAACTACTGGAACGGCCATGGTTGGAATAATCGTTGCGCGCCAGTTCTGCAAGAACAGGAACATTACGATGAAGACCAGAATGACTGCTTCAATGAGAGTATGAACCACCGATTCAATCGATAACTGAATGAATGGTGTGGTATCAAATGCCAGTGTATCCACCATCCCTTGAGGATAGTTAGGACGTAACTGTTTTAAACGTTCTTCAACTGCTTCAGCGGTATCCAGTGCATTGGCACCGGTTGCAAGTTTAATCGCAACACCGCCAGCCGGTTTACCATTAAATTTAGAATCAAACTGGTAGTTGTCTGCACCAAGTTCTACACGTGCGACATCGCCCAGGCGGACTTGAGCACCTGAAGTGGTATTTTTCAGGAAGATGTTTTCGAACTGTTCAGGTGTTTGCAGCAGACTTTGCGCATTCACTGTCGCATTCAGTACCTGTCCTTCAATTTGTGGCGCACCACCTAATTGACCGACAGCCACCTGAGCGTTCTGGGTACGGATTGCCTGAGCCACATCACTTGGAGTCACTTGCAGACTAGCCATTTTGGCTGGATCCAGCCAGATACGCATTGCATAAGAACCACCAAAGACCTGAACTTCACCAACCCCGGCCACACGGCTTAAAGGTTCAGAAATGTTTGAGTTTACATAGTCTTTAATGTCATCTGCAGTCAGGCTGCCATCAGGAGAATAGAAAGCTAATACCTGAAGGAAGCTGGCACCAGATTTGGTCACACGTACACCCTGACGTTGTACATCATCAGGTAACAGTGCAGTTGCAGACTGTAATTTGTTTTGTACCTGAACCTGTGCAATATCAGGATCGACACCTTGTTCAAAGTTTAAGGCGATGGATGCCTGACCGTTACCGGCACTGTTCGAGGAAATATAACGCAAGCCATCCAGACCGTTCATCTGCTGCTCGATGATCTGCGTTACTGTATTTTCTACAGTCGCTGCAGATGCACCCGGATAAGTCGCAGAAATGGTGACTGTTGGTGGCGCGATCGTCGGATACTGAGCAATTGGCATTTTGCTGATGGTTAAAATACCCGCCAGCATAATTACCAATGCAATCACCCATGCAAAAATCGGGCGATGGATAAAGAATTTAGCCATGAACCATTACTCCTTATGCATTTGCAGCAGGTTTTTGTTCAGGTTGTTTCTTTGCATCATCTGCCTTTTTTGCATCTGCTGCAGGTTGTTGCGCAGCAGGAGCAGCACCTTGTGGGGCAGCTGCTTGAGGTTGATAGGGTTTAGGCACCACTTGCTGTTCAGGTTTTACCTTGGCAATACCATCAACAATCACTTTATCACCCGGATTTAGACCTTCGGTTACGATCCAGTTACTACCTTGAGTACCGACTGTCGTTACTGGACGTGGAGTTACTTTATTGTCAGCACCCACCAGCATCGCCATGGCCTGACCAGTAGGCGTACGGGTTAACGCCGCTTGTGGAATCAGGAAAGCATTTGGAATTTCGCCTTGCACGATTTGCGCTGTGGCAAACATACCTGGCAGAAGTAAATGGTTTTTGTTCGGGAATACTGCACGTAAAGTCACAGTACCTGTTTCAGGGTTCACGCTGGCATCCGAGAATGCAAGACGGCCTTCGACAGGGTAGATGCTGCCATCTTCAAGCTTTAACTTCACTTTGGTGTTGTTTGAGCTGTTGAGGTTGCCTTTGCTTAGCTGTTGACGCAGGCGTAGCAGTTCAGCACTTGACTGGTTGATATCTACATAGATTGGATCTAGACGCTGAATTGTAACCAGTGGTTCTGTCTGATTTGCAGTCACTAACGCACCCGCCGTAATCGAAGAACGGTTGGTTTGACCAGAAATCGGTGCACGTACGGTTGAATAGCCCAGGTTGATTTCAGCATTACGTAAAGTTGCACGGTTTGCATTCAAATCAGCTTCAGCCAGTTTGACCTGTGCTGCGATGTCATCGTATTCCTGTTTAGAAATGGCATTGGTACCGACCAGTTGACGGTAACGACCTTCTTTAACACG
Organism: Acinetobacter sp. UBA1496; assembly: GCF_002324975.1. Lineage (NCBI taxonomy): Bacteria > Pseudomonadati > Pseudomonadota > Gammaproteobacteria > Moraxellales > Moraxellaceae > Acinetobacter > Acinetobacter sp. UBA1496. The sequence continues at coordinate 23,643 of NZ_DCRI01000107.1, forward strand.
CAATACACCTAAATTCGCTTCAGCACGGGCAATCGCAGCACGAGCATTATCGACAGTAGTACGGTTAGTGCTTGAATCGATTTCATAAAGCGCCTGACCTTCACGGACATAGCTACCTTCAGTGAATAAGCGTTTAAGCACCACACCACTAGCCTGTGGACGTACTTCAGAAATCTCAAATGCTGTTGTACGACCTGAGAGCTCTACAGACTGCTCGACACTTTGTGGCTGTGCAACAAGAATACCGACTTCAGTCGGTGGCATTTGCTGCTGAGCACCAGCTTGCTGGCCCTCTTTAGGATCTTTGCTACAACCAACAAGTGCAAGACTTGTTGCTAATGCGCAAGCAGTCAGGGCGGGAGCCCAAAGCTTTGCAGACATCATTGTTCCACCTCAATTGGATTCTTATCTAAATTTTTTTATTTGTGAGCCGTGCAATATCTGATCCAGACCATATACCACAACGAAATCCAAATAAAACTTATACTCCAGCCGGATATGACATCTGAAGGAAAATGTACACCTAGATAAACTCTTGAAATACCCATAATCAGCATCCATGCACCTGCACCCATCCAGATGATGGTATGTCGGGGATGTTGCCGATATATGAACACTGCCAGACAGCCGAGACAGGCTGCATAGACGCTATGGGCACTCGGGAAGGAGCTTCCATAGCTTTCAACCAGATGAAAAGACTCTGCTGGTCGAGGTCGGGCAATACTGAATTTTAAAAGCCAGCCTAGGAGAATTCCTCCGATAATTCCGATACATATAAAAATTACGCTTGCATGCTTTTTATACCACAGTAGAAAAATACACCATAGTGTGGATAAAAATAATACAAATGGCATGCCACCTATCACTGATAAGGACTGATTAATTTGATTTAAAAATTCTGTGCGATAGCCGCTAATCCATTCAATTGCAAGCACATCCAACTGGCTTAAAGTTGCAATATCAAGAAATAACACACTGAAAATTAAAAATAAAATTCCGACAATAAGTAACAAGTAATGCATGCCAAAAATCCTTGTCCTTTTAACCGTTATTCAGCCGGTTAACTGTCTGCGCTAAAGTGTACTTGTCAGTACACTTTTTTTCAAGAGTGCGTATTTTATGCAAATTCCATTTTTTACTTATGGGATTTTGTACCTAAATGCCCAAATATTCTCGCAATTTTACAGTTTTGTGGATGTATGATTTTCGTCAATTTCAATAGATTGCTTCGGCGGCCAGAAAAACTCACTTGGGCGAGTCAGGAAATGGGTCATGACCAGTTTAGCGAGCGGTTTCCACTGTTCGAAACGCACCCGTCGTGCGCGTAATGCCACAATAATGGTCAGGCTGAAACTTACAAAAAGGTTAGTCAGACCAATCAGCAGAACACCCAGGAAAGAGATGATAATGAGTCCAATATCTGGACCATTAATATTGATTAGTCCTTGGATAAAGTTGGCAGACGCAAAGGCAATATGACGAATATCTAAAGGCAAGCCGAGAATGAAACCGATGGTACCCATACTGCCCAACATAACCCCAAAAATAAAATTACCCGCCAGTGCACCCAGATTACGTTCAATATAGTCAGCAAATCGATGCAAACGTTCTTGTCCCATCAGTTGTGACAGGCGCACATGAGCTCTTAGACGAGGACCGACCTTCCGATACACTGCCATATTATCGAAATAACCGGCTAATAGGCCTGACAGGAATAAACATACTCCAGCCACTGCTGCATGAGGAATCGCTAAAGAAGTAAATGGATTCAGGTCATATAAGGTTTTGGCTGCTTTGGCATGTGTCATTAATGGCTCATGTAGGGCAAATTCCCACATCAGGGCAATCAGTGCTGCAACCGGAATTGCGATTGAAATATTCCCAAGAATCGCGACAAACTGGGTCCGAATGATATTCACAATCAGTGCAGCCAGTTCAGCAATCTGGGCAGTTTTCGAACCCTTACGCTGTTGTACGGTAGAAGCCAGTGCAGCTGCAGTCATCGCTGGCTGTTTGGTTGCAACGGTAAAGTGCAGCACATGAATGAGCATAAAACCGAGCGAATAGTTCATGCTATAGCTAAAGGCTTGCATTAAAGGTGCCATCGTGACACGCGCCATTAAGACTTTCAGCGAGGCCATAAAGGCAATGATGATACCGGCACCGGCTGCCGATTTGTACATGGCCAAAAAGCCTTGCTTGTCGGTACTTACGTAATGTTCACCAGTCTTACTGGCATTTTCAGTTACCTGTAAAGCCAGGAGTTCACTATTGGTAGTCAGTAAGGCACGCACACTGCGTTCGCTATAAATCGCTTCGGTAATATCTGCGATAAACAGACCAATGGACTGATAACGCAGATCATCGTCATCCAGCACCATATTCAACAGGATTTCAATCCGTTCCAGACACTGTTCCAGCAAGGCCAGCATATAGGTCAGGCTGACACTGACCCCAATCCGTTTGGTAGAGCGGCGAATTTTGGCGACAACATCGTGACACTGCTCCAGCATGACCAGAGCTTGAGAAGCATCTGGCGGCGTAATCGCATCTACCAGTTCTACAGTGTTATAGCGTTTTTTATATTCCTGGATAAATTCAATAATCTCACGGTTTTGCACCAGAAAAGGTGATTCATATTCCATGAGCTCAGGCTGGGCATTAATAAATTCAGGATGCAGGCCGATCCCACTCACCCGGTAGGACAGAATCGTTAGTGCTTTAATGATCTGATCTTTGATTCGGGTTTTTTCTACCTGATTGGAATGACCCTGATTTACAACAGCAAAAAGTCGCTGCCAATCCGCTTCATCAAAATAATCCAGCCAGTATTTATCGGTACGCAAATAGAAAATCTTGCGGAACAATTCCTGAAGCTGTAAATGATCTGGAATCACCGGCAGGATATGCGCCCCGATCCGCTGATTCAGCTGGTTCCAGAAACCATCCAGAGAAAGAATCCCGGTATCGGAAAACAGACTGGCTTGTTTATAGCGGTTGATAATTCTTAAAGTGAAACTTTGTAAGGTTAAGACTGCATTGGGAGTGAGCAGTAAAGCCCGGATAAATGCATTAAATTTTGTTTCGATTTCTTCTGTATTTCTGCTGTCTTCTGGGCGTATACGTTCTACAAGTTGGATGAGCAGATTCTCATCCAGCACCGCTTGTGGTTGTTCAAGCTGATGCTGCATGCTTTGAAAAATATCAAGAAAATTAATATGCATAGGCGAGATAAGCGGCTATTGAATCCGGTGAAGAGCCAGTTTGGCCAGATTAACGAGGGCCTGACGATACTCTGAATCGGGTAGTGCATTCAAGGCTTGAATTGCAATTTCTGTTTCTTCGGTTGCACGCTGGCGGCAATAATCCAAGGCGCCAGAATCATTTACAATCTTGATGACTTCTGCCAAATGATCTGTTCCGCCCGTTGCAATACTGCGACGGATAATTTCATGCGATTCCCCAGTTGTATTCTTCATGGCAGCAATCAATGGCAGGGTAGGTTTACCTTCCATCAGGTCATCACCGATGTTTTTACCTAGGGTTTCAGCATCAGAGGTATAGTCCAGAATGTCATCAATAATCTGGAAGGCATTACCGAAGTGACCAGCGAATTTACGTAATGGTTCGCGGAATTCAGTCTTGTCGGAAAGAATAGCGGCACCTTCGGTCGCCAACTCAAACAGGCGAGAAGTCTTGCCATGAATAATACTTAAATAAGTTTCTTCTGAGGTTTCTGGCTGATGTTGCGATTGTAGTTGCAGAACTTCGCCTTCGGCAATTTCGCAGGTACCCGTAGAGAAGTCTTTGAGCAGGGTCATATTGTTAAGGTCGACCAGTAAATCAAAGGCACGCGAAATCAGGAAGTCACCCACTAGCACAGCTGTCTGATTGTTCCATGTGGCATTGGCAGTTGGACGGCCACGACGCAAACCTGACTCATCGACGACATCATCATGAACTAGAGTTGCCGTATGCAACATTTCGATAATGGCTGCCAGTTTGCGATGCTGTTCCAATTCTACGGCACCACAGGCTTTCGCTGCCAACAGGCACATGATTGGGCGCATGCGCTTGCCGCCAGCTTCAACCACATGCTTGCTGACCGCCATCACCAGCGCTACTTTTGAGGTAATTCCTTCGTTAATGAATGTGTCCATCGCAGCAAAGTCGTTAGCAACAGGAGCGAGAATATCTTGCTTAAAGTCGATGGCCATGTGAAAGAAAACCTCTAGTTTGGTAAATCGCAGCGGGTAGTTTAACAATTTATAACATGAGTGAAAGCTAAGAAAAGCACAAACTCCACTAAAAATCAGCTTTTTATAGCACTTCTTTGAGTTTAGCCTAAATTTTGACATTTAAAAAATGAACAATATCTTTCCGCTAAAGTTTTTTTCTAAACATTCTCAGGCAGCCGGAAAACTCGGAATTGAGTATCCTTTTTTTGGCCATTATATCCAATATTAATCTTTGATTTTGAATGAATAATTTAATGATTTATAGGCTTTATAATGGAGTTCATGATTATTTCCTTAAAATGGCTTGTTGTTTCTTATAATATCCCTTAAAATCTTTGCCCTTGTATAACCCCCAGTGGCGCGCGTTTTAAGATCGATATATTCCTTTATCGGCACGTCGACACGGGCATGTTTGGAGTACATTATGTACGCAGTAATCCAAAGCGGTGGTAAACAGCACCGTGTAGTTGAGGGTGAAACCCTTAAAGTTGAATTATTGAAAGCTGAAACTGGTTCAACAATTACGTTTGATGACGTACTTATGCTTGTAAACGGTGATAGCATTCAAATCGGTGCTCCAGTTGTAGCTGGCGCTAAAGTAACTGCAGAAGTAGTTAGCCATGGTCGTCACGACAAAATCCGCATCATCAAAATGCGTCGTCGTAAGCACTACCGTAAACAACAAGGTCACCGTCAATGGTTCACTGAGTTGAAAATTACTGGTATCTCAGGCTAATTACTAGGAGTAAATAGACATGGCAACTAAAAAAGCCGGTGGTTCGACTAAGAACGGTCGTGATTCGAATCCTAAGATGTTAGGTGTTAAAGTTTACGGTGGCCAAACTGTAACTGCAGGTAACATCATCGTTCGTCAACGTGGTACTGAATTCCACGCTGGTCAAAACGTAGGTATGGGCCGTGACCATACATTATTTGCTACTGCTGATGGCGTAGTAAAATTCGAAGTGAAAGGTCAATTTGGCCGTCGCTACGTATCTGTTGAAGCATAATTTGCTGAGATAGAAAAAAGACCCACAGTTTCTGTGGGTTTTTTTATGCGTGAAGGTTTATCGGCTTATAAAGCTGTGACAGCGAATGTAAATATCACTATTGAATCTTCATAATGATGAATAAAAGTAGGAATTCTGCATTAATAACAATACAAAACTTCTTATTTTCTATCATCTTAGTTTGAGAAATTGGTTTAAGATGAGTCATTAGATAAATAGCGATATGCAAATACAAAAAGGTGAGATTATGAGTATGCTTCGTAAAACTGTATGTGCCATAACAATCGGTACGGCGACACTGGCACCTGTCATGAGCACGACTGTATTTGCCGCAACTGCAGCGACGGAGCAGCAAGCTACTGCGAATCTGGTGAAACAGCTCAGCAATATCCGTAGCTTAACTGCAAATTTTGAACAAACGACTAAAGTCATGAATCCGAAAGCGACCCAGAAAAAAGGCTTGACTGCGCAGCACATGAACCAGACCTTTAAAGGTGTGATGAAAGTGGCGCGTCCGGGTAAATTCTACTGGGAAACTTCAAGCCCGTCGAAACAGACTATTGCTACTACTGGTAAAACCGTATGGATCTATGATCCAGACTTGCAGCAAGCAGTGCGTCAGAGTCTAGACGATCAAGTGGCAAATACACCGGCATTATTATTGTCCGGCAATACTAGCCAGATTATGCAATCTTATCGCGTAACTCAGCCGAATAAAGCTAAAACCTATTACACGCTTTATCCGAAAAATACCGATGGGGTTTTTGAAAGCCTGACTATCAGTTTTGGTGCGAACAAAGCGCCTAGCTTGATGATTTTGCAAGATTCATTAGGCCAGACTACCAATATTAAATTCAGTAATGTCAAACTGAATACCACGATTCCGGCATCTACATTTAACTTTACCCCGCCAAAAGGCACAGACATTATTGATCAATAAACATCAAGATCAACTCAACAAAAAAGCAATCTTCGGGTTGCTTTTTTTTGTTCCTGATCGAGATGGATCTGGAGTCATTACAAGGTTGGCGTATATCTAGAAGTTCGGGTGTTTTAGAATAAACAAAAGTTGAGTCAATGAAATTGCAAAATTTTAGGAGCTCAGGATGAAAATGACTTCATGTAAAATAGGCTGGATCGGTTGTATCTTGTGTCTGAATCTCGGGCTATTTGCCTGTCAGCCTCAAACCTCTTCAGTCACTACATCCGCGCAATCAGAAGACACAGGAGAAATCCAATCCAAAATAGTTCCAGTTAAAGATGCCAATCAGGTCGTGTGTGAAATCGAAGGTTGTGTGCGCTTTGATTTGCAGACTGTAGATACCAATATGAGTTGGATTGATCAATACTTCATGGAGCGTATTCAGCGTACTGAGCCGGTCGCTTTTAGCAAAGTGACCAGTAATAAAATTAAAGCAAAGGATCAGCCAAAATTTATTGATCAACGTTCCATTCAGGTGAATTACCTGAATCAGCATGCGCATCTGGCCACTTTTATATTTAAAACTGCCCATCAGCCTGAACGTGCAGCACAGCCCCAATCTCATACTGAATATGTCAATCTGGATCTAAAACAAAAGAAACGTCTAGCTCTTCATCAGGTTATGTGCGGTAATACAGATGAAAAACTGAAACAGACTCTATATCAAGCAAATAAAGACTGGCTGGATCGTTATCAAATCACCCAGCAGAAACTAGCACTGAGTGATAATTATTATTTTGACAGTCAGGGCTTGGTACTGGTTTATCCGGCAGGCGAGTTGAACAAGACAATCAGTGATATGGCAGAATTAAAAGTACCTTATACAGCATTAAGAGAGATCATCCGGCCTGAATATTTATCGCTTTTGCCTCAAACAAGCCTTTAAATATTGCGCTAATAAACTCCAGCCGGTAGGTCAGTCACTGTATTTTTTGACGTTAAGAGCTTACACTATAGCCAGTTTTTTTCTTATCCAAAGATTGGCTATGATCGACCCGAAATTACTTAGAAATAATATTGAGGCTGTAAATTTAGCCTTGGCAAAACGTGGTGTTCAACTGAATGTTGAGGAGTGGGCATCATTAGAAGCTCGACGTAAAGAGATTCAATCCAAAACTGAATCCTTGCAAGCTGAGCGTAATGCCGGTGCCAAGCAAGTGGGTCAGATCAAAAAAGCAGGTGGCGATGCCTCTGAAATCATGGCACGCATGTCTTCAATTGGTGATGAAATCAAGGCTGCTGAAGCTGCACTGGCTGAGCTGCAAGCTGAACTAGAAGAAAAATCACTGTCTATTCCAAACCTGCCAGATGAATCTGTACCTGAAGGTAAAGATGAAAATGACAATGTGGAAGTCCTGAAATGGGGTACACCACGCGAATTTGACTTTGAAATCAAAGACCATACTGACCTGGGCGAAATGATGGGTGGTCTGGAATTTGAAACTGCGACCAAATTGACTGGTTCACGGTTTAGCGTTCTGAAAGGTCCTTTAGCGCGTCTGCAACGTGCCATCACTCAGTTCATGCTGGATACGCATACCACTAAAAATGGCTATACCGAAGCCTATGTACCTTATTTGGTGAATGCAGATTCTTTACGTGGTACAGGTCAGTTACCGAAATTTGAAGAAGACCTGTTCAAGCTGCAAGGTGAGAAAGAATTCTACCTGATCCCTACGGCTGAAGTACCTGTAACCAACTTCGTGCGTGATGAAATCATCGATGCCGACCGTCTGCCACTGAAATATGCAGCACATACCCCATGTTTCCGTAGTGAAGCCGGTTCATATGGCCGTGATACCCGTGGTCTGATCCGTCAACACCAGTTCGACAAAGTTGAGATGGTTCAGATTGTAAAACCTGAAGACTCTATGCAGGCACTGGAAGAGTTAACTGGTCATGCAGAAGGTATTTTGCAAGCATTAGGTCTGCCATACCGTAAAATCATTCTGTGTGGCGGTGATATGGGCTTTGGTGCATGCAAAACTTATGACCTTGAAGTCTGGGTGCCAAGTCAAAATACGTATCGTGAGATTTCATCTTGCTCAAATATGTGGGATTTCCAGGCACGCCGTATGAAAGCGCGTTACCGTGCTGACCAGAAAAAAACTGAATTCGTACATACGCTGAATGGTTCAGGTCTGGCTGTAGGTCGTACTTTACTGGCGGTCATGGAAAACTATCAACGTGCTGATGGTTCAATTGAGATCCCTGAAGTACTGCGTCCGTATATGGGTGGTGCAACTTACATCGACTAAATGTCGGTGTATGCACCAAAATGTGCATGAAAATTGCTTAGACAGTCAGATTTAAAACTTTTTGAGGTATTTTGTGGATATCTTTCCAATCTCGTTAAAGTTGCAACAGCAACCTTGTCTGATTGTCGGTGGTGGACATATTGCATACCGTAAAGCGGTATTGCTACAGAAAGCAGGGGCAGTCATTTCGGTGGTTGCACCTGAGATCGAAGCGAGTCTGCTTGAGATTGTTCAAGCGACCGCCGGTCAATATGTTCAGGCACCTTTCAATTCTGAAATTCCTCTACGTTCCTACCGTCTGGTGATTGCAGCGACCAATGATGCTGGAGTCAACCGTCAGGTGTTTGAAGACTGTGAAGCTGAAAATGTGCTGGTCAACAGTGTTGATGATCCACCACATTGCCGTTTCATGGTGCCAGCAATTATCGACCGCTCACCACTGGTTATTTCAGTCGCGAGTAACGGTACTTCACCAGTATTGTCTCGTCAGATCCGCACTCAGCTTGAAGCTACCATTCCGCATGGTATGGGTAAACTGGCTGAGTTCTCTGGTAAGTGGCGTAGTGCAGTTAAAGCCAAGATCACTAATCCCGATGAACGCCGTATCTTCTGGGAAGATTTATATGCCAGTCCTTTGAAAGAACAGGTATTTAATGAAAATCTGGCTGAAGCCGACCGTTTGATTGAACAAGCCTTAAATGAATGGCAAAAGCCAAAAGGTGAGGTTTATCTGGTCGGTGCCGGACCGGGTGATCCGGAGTTATTGACGCTAAAAGCCTTACGCTTGATGCAGCAGGCCGATGTGGTGATCTATGACCGTTTGGTCTCTGCACCGATTATGGATCTCTGTCGCCGTGATGCAGAAAAGATCTATGTCGGTAAGGCGAGGTCCAATCATGCGGTGCCACAAGAAGGGATTAATGCCTTACTGGTGAAATATGCCAGCGAAGGCAAGCGAGTCTGTCGTCTAAAAGGCGGTGATCCGTTTATCTTTGGTCGTGGCGGTGAAGAGATTGAAGAGCTGTTTGCTGCTGGCGTGGCCTTTCAGGTCGTGCCTGGCATTACCGCAGCTTCAGGCTGTTCAGCTTATGCTGGTATTCCGCTCACTCATCGTGATTATGCACAAAGCGTGCGTTTCCTGACAGGTCATTTAAAAGAAGGTTCTCCTGAACTGCCTTGGAATGAACTGGTTTATGAAAACCAGACACTGGTACTTTATATGGGACTGGTGGGACTGGAAAAAATCTGTGCACAATTGATTGAGCATGGTCAGCGTCCAGATATGCCAGTGGCCTTGGTCTCAAAAGGCACCACACCAGAGCAAAAAGTGGTGGTGGGAACGCTCCAAGATATTGCATCGAAAGTGAATGAGCACCATATTCAGGCACCAACCTTGACCATTATTGGTGAAGTGGTGCGTTTACGTGAAAAATTGAAGTGGTCCTAAATGGCCACTAAACTCCCAAAAGTAGAGAAAAGCTGTGATCCATGTTGTTTTATATGAACCTGAAATTCCTGCCAATACAGGTAATATTATTCGCCTATGCGCAAATACGGGAGCACAGTTACATTTGGTCAAGCCCCTTGGCTTTGAACTGGATGATAAAAAACTAAGACGTGCCGGTCTCGATTATCATGAATATGCCAATATGCAGATTTGGGAAAATATTGAAGAGTGTCTGGCCGATCTGGCTACTAAGGGCGTAGGTGTGGATGCGGTTTATCCGCTGACCACCAAAGGTTTTGAAACCCCGCATACCTCAGATCTAAATCGTTCTGTAGCCTTGTTGATGGGATCAGAAACTCGTGGCTTGCCAGAGCATGTACGTATGATGTTCCCAAAAGAGCACTGGATTCGTCTGCCAATGGCCGAGAATTCACGCAGCTTGAATCTGTCCAATGCAACAGCTGTGATTGTCTATGAAGCTTGGCGTCAACAGGGTTTTAAACCGCTTTAAGTTCATCGTACCGATTTAAACAGCTGCCTAAAGGCAGCTTTTTTATTTTATGTAACAGATACAGGTACATGTTTGGTCTTTCAGGTAATCTTGTAGATAAGCTGTTGAGAATGTAGAAAAAAGGATGGTTTTTAGCAAGCTGTAGTACGTTATTGCTGGCCAGCATGATGACACAGGCTCAAGAAGCGCCACAGCAATCAGTATCATCACAAGATACAGCTCAGCCCATTACTCAGGAATAAATCCGCCAAGGGCTGGCAGCGATGCAACGGCGCTTAAATAGCCGCATTGAGCAATGGGGCAAAATCCTTAGCCGTGATGATTTCGAGTGGACTTGGCGTGGACGTCAGATGAAACCAGCCAAACGTCAGGAAGTTTGTGATATTTTTCAGGGCGTGGTGAATGAAATGTATCAAATGGCGGTAAAGAACAAGGCTCGACTCAGTCCGGAAGATCAGAAACTATTATCCAATCATGATCTGTTTATTGAAAAATTGGGCTTTCAAAATAACCGGGTCAATACCCAGATGGGTTTTGACTGTCGCCTACAATAAGCCCAGTCCATTATCCAAGAAAATAAAAAAAGGCGCATAAAGCGCCTTTTTAAGTATGAACAATATCGATTATTCAAACTCGTTATGTTGTGGAGCAGGGTGCTTAAAGCCCTTGGTTTTATAACCCAGGTACAAAATACCGAACATCGCCCACCATAAACCGTATTTCAGTGCAGTTTCTTCAATTTCCAGCCACATCGCAAAGATACTGATAAAACCAAGCATCGGGATGACCACAAAGCTAAAAATGTCTTTTGCGGTTTTAGTACGACCATCACGCAGTGCATAACGTGAAATCACTGACAGGTTTACGAATGTAAACGCAGTCAAGGCACCGAAACTAATCATTGAAATCACGATATCCAGATCCATGAAGCCAGCAGTTAAGGCCACTGCACCTACAATCAGAATGTTGTAGTTTGGCGTATAGCTTTTCGGACTGATATGACCAAAGATTTTCTTGTTGATCACGCCATCACGACCCATGACATACATTAGACGTGATACACCTGCGTGAGCAGAAATACCAGACGCCATTACGGTAATGATCGCAAAAGTCAGCACATAAGACTGGAACAGTGAGCCACCGACAAGAAGTAGGATTTCTGGCTGAGTTTCAGCAATATTCTTGAAGTAAGAACCCGGTGTAGAAGGGAAGTACAACTGCATGAAGTAAGTACTGATAATGAAAATCACACCAGCGATTAAAGCAGTCAAGAAAATCGCTTTAGGCAAGGTGTTTTCAGTATCTTTGGTTTCTTCTGCCAGAGAACTTAAAGAGTCAAAACCAGTGAATGAGAAGCACAGTAAGGTCGCACCAGTAATCAAGGCGCCAACTGAAGTCAGTTCATTCCAGAACGGTTCAAGACTCCAAAGCTGGTAACGCTGTTCAGCTGTAATCGGACCATCAGCATTGAAACCGGCCTGCAGTTTGGTAAATACCATCCAGGTAAAGATACCGATCACCAATAACTGTACCAGTACGATCAAACTGTTAAAGTTCGCCACGAAGCGTGCACCACGCAGGTTTACCCCGGTCATAAAGGCAGTCAGTACGATTACCCAGACCCAATGGTTCACATCAGGAAACAGTGCTTCAAGATAGATCACTGCCAGGATGATGTTCACCATTGGGGATAACAGATAATCCAGCCAAGAAGACCAGCCCACCATAAAGCCAATATTCGGATGAATCGATTTTTGGGCATAGGTATAAGCCGAACCCGAAGAAGGGTAACGGCGAATCATGTGACCATAGCTGATCGATGTAAACAAAATTGCAATCAGGGCAATGATGTAAGAAGTAGGAACATGCAAATGACTTTCTTCAGATACCAAACCAAAAGTATCAAATAAGGTCATTGGTTGAATGTAAGCTAAACCAATAATAATGATGTGCCAGAGCCCTAGCGTTTTTTGCAGTTTAGCTGCCGATTGAGTCCCAGAGAAATTTGTCAACGGCGTTATCCTCTTAATCGTTGATCAAGGATCAGTCATATTTAATAAGGATCGTTTGAGACGAACGATCCCCCCTACAATTTTCTATAAAAGCGCGCCAATCTACTTTAAAATTACGGCTTTTACTAGCTATTTTTTGAATTTAGGCCTGCACGAAATGTGCCATTCGAAGCAAAAAACAGCGATTTCCTGCAAGATAAAAGCCCGATGTCTAAAAAAACATCAGGCTTAAATTTTTCGCTATATTGGCTTATTTTTCAGTAATTACCAAGCCTTTTTTAAGATAGATTTCAGATCTTCCAAACTGGCTTCTTTCGGGTTGTAAATGATGGAACCATCATTTAATGCTTTTTCAGTAACTTCATCCAGCTGTGCTTCAGAAATCTTACCTGTTTCACTTAATGTGCGCGGTAATTTGGTCAAGCTATAGATTCGATCACGCATGGTTAAAATTGTAGCAATGGTCTTGTCTGCACGTAGGTGTGCTGGCGTCTGTGCATAGATATCCGCACCCGCTAATGGTAGTAGCAGCTCGGCAATCTTGTCACCATTGACTTCCTTGTTATATTCCAGCACATAAGGCAGGAACAGGTTCATACATAGGCCATGCGGCAAATGCGCGACTGCACCTAGAGCATGTCCAAGCGAGTGCACCAGGCCCACCATTGAATTGGAGAAGGCAATACCAGCCATAGTAGAGGCTTGAGCCAGCTCCAGACGACCTTGAGCATCAGCTGGGTTGTCGAGTACATTAAACAGGTTGGCACTGACCTTTTTCACTGCAGCTGTGGCATAGGCATCGGAAATTGGATTGGCTGCCATACACGTGTAGGCTTCTACAGCATGTGTCATCGCATCCATGGCTGTCATGGCAGTCAGATGCGGTGGCAGGGTCTGGGTCATACGTGGATCCAGAATCGCAGCATGCGGCATTAGGTAATAGGATGCGAATGGCATTTTCAAATTCTTTTCAGTATCCGATACCACAGCAACCATCGTCACTTCAGAACCAGTTCCTGAAGTCGTAGGAATTACGAAAAATGGCTTCAGCGGTTTAGGCAGATTATGCGCACCAGAATATTTGAGTAAGTCGTCACCACCTTCAGAGACTAGAATATTGGTCGCTTTTGAAGTATCAATCACTGAACCGCCGCCAACAGCAATAATGGCATCGCAATCATGATCACGATAAAGCTGTGCTGCGCTACGCACTGTACCTAAACTAGAATCTGGCGGTACATCATCAAAAATCGCTGCAATTTTGGCATCGGTCGATTCAAAAGCAGCTTCAATCGGCGCCAGCAGGTTATTGGCACGTACCCCTTTATCAGTAATGATCAGTGGACGTTTAGCACCTAAAGTGGCCAGTTCAAAAGGAATGTGTTCTAACGCGGCATGACCAGCAATCACTTTGACTGGACAGAAAAATTCATAATAAGGTTTTGCCATGTTATACACTCCGTTTCAAATAAGATTGAGCGACTTTTAAGTAGATGCTGCTCGCTTCCATGATTTTATCTTTGAGTCTCAGATTATTCGGGTATTCTTTTACTGCCAGTTGCGCCACCATTTTCGGCAAGATCAGCGCTTCCATTTTATTCAGGCAACGTACCAGACGGATCGCATAGGAAATATCACCATTGGCAATCATGCGGTCATTGGCAAAGGCCTGAGACGTGCTTTCCTGAAAGGAAAACACCAGAAAGGCATGATGCAGATGCTTAAAGGTAATGGTCAGGTCTGGCTTGATGCTGCTGTCTTTGACCAGTTCCAGCTGATGTTGTTCCGTGACCCGGGCAACGAAGGCCGGGCCATGCGGAAAAACATTCATTGAAAGCCTGAAATTGGCGGGAAACTGGGCAACTTCCTGTTTGATTTCTGGGTCTACCTGACTTGCCATGACCAGGCCACGGCCAATGATATCCATCATCAGTTTGACATAGGCAAGCTGCAAAGCGGGTTTTACGGATTTTGTCGCAATCACGTGATGATCCCTATCTTGATATTATTTGTTTAGAGTAATTACTCTAATTTATTTATTGTTAAAATGCAAAGGCTTTATCTTTGCTCGACGTTCACCTGATTAAAGTAACCGCTGCTGCTTAAAGTTTCAATAATTTCAACACATAAGTCATTAAACTTTGGCGGATTGCTGACGAGGTCATTAATTCGCACCATTTCCAGACCTGCATAGCCGCAAGGGTTAATGGTATGGAAACCAGTCAGGTCGCAATCAATATTTAAAGACAGGCCATGATAGCTACGGCCTTTACGAATCTTGAAGCCGAGAGAACCAATTTTACGCTCATTCACATAGACGCCCGGAGCATCGGGTTTGGCATAGGCTTCAATGCCATGATTTTTTAGGAGCTGGATCATCAGGTTTTCAGCATACGACACCAATCTACGGACATTCCAACCCAGACGATTCAGGTCAAACATAAAGTATGCGACGAGCTGACCAGGACCATGCCAAGTGACTTGACCACCACGGTCGGTTTGAATGACAGGAATATCAGTTGGAATCAGGATATGTTCCGGTTTGCCTGCCTGACCTTGGGTCAGTACATCATGGTGCTGCAAAATCCATAACTCATCAGGCGTATTTTCATCACGGTTTTCCGTGAAGCTTTTCATTTCCAGAAAACGGTCTTCGTAGGGAGTCAGGTTATTATATTGACGGATAATCAGGGAGGGTTTTTGAACCGCAGCTGTCACAGTGTGCGTCCTTAGAAAATTAAATCATACTGAAAATAATTATAATGATTTCAGCAATGGATAGGGGAGGGATTCGTAGTAATTGTTGGTGAGCTGGTCACACATATAAAAAACACGCCCGAAAGCGTGTCTTTTAATTTGCCAAGGTTGGAGCAGAATAATCTTAAAGTGCAGTCTTGATCAGTGGGCAAGCTGCAAGATCAGCATATACGGCATGAACCTGTTCCAGTTCAAGGAAACGTAGCTGAGCAGTGATCGAATGATATTTACCAGTACGAGATGGAGTGATGCTTACGCTATCGCCATCAAAGTCAGGGAAATGTTTGGTAAAAATCTCAACAACTGCATTCAGCAGTTCTTCACCTGCAAGGCCAATGAGTTTGATTGGGTAATCCATTGGAAAAACCCAAAGATCTTCGCGGAGTTCACGAGATGGTGTACGGTCTAACATGTAGTTCCCCTATTCGAAACGCCTGCGTAGCGCAGGCGTTTGGGTGTATTGCAATACAAAATGGAGGCGAGAGATGAAATTTCAAGTCTCCAAAATTGTATTAAATCTTAGTCATTTTCCAGGAATGAACGCAGATGTTCAGAACGGGAAGGGTGACGTAACTTACGTAGAGCTTTCGCTTCGATCTGACGGATACGTTCGCGGGTTACATCGAACTGTTTACCGACTTCTTCCAAAGTATGATCCGTTGGCATGTCGATACCGAAACGCATTTTCAGGACTTTCGCTTCACGTTCAGTCAGGTTTTCCAGTACTTCGCGAGTCGCTTCTTTCAGGCCTTCTGAAGTAGCAGCATCCACTGGTGAGGTGATGTTGCTGTCTTCAATGAAGTCACCCAAATGCGAATCTTCATCATCGCCGATTGGTGTTTCCATCGAAATCGGTTCTTTAGCGATTTTCAGTACTTTACGAACCTTCACTTCGTCCATTTCCAGACGTTCGCCCAGTTCTTCCGGTGTCGGTTCACGGCCCATTTCCTGAAGCAATTGACGAGATACACGGTTGATCTTGTTAATCGTTTCAATCATGTGCACTGGAATACGAATGGTACGTGCCTGATCCGCGATTGAACGGGTAATCGCCTGACGAATCCACCAAGTGGCATAAGTCGAGAACTTATAACCACGACGGTATTCAAACTTGTCTACCGCTTTCATCAGACCGATGTTACCTTCCTGAATCAGATCCAGGAACTGCAAGCCACGGTTGGTATATTTCTTCGCAATCGAAATGACCAGACGCAAGTTTGCTTCAACCATTTCTTTCTTGGCACGACGTGCTTTCGCTTCACCGACTGCCATACGTTTGGCAATGTCTTTGATGTCACGAACTTTAAGATCAAGGTCTTTTTCGATATCTGCGATTTTTTGCTGGAAGGCCAATACGTCAGGACGTACTTTTTCCAGATAAGCTTTCTGATCAGCAGTCGCTTTCGCAATTTGCTCATCTAACCAGGCTGGATTCGATTCCTGACCCGGGAAAGTAGTACGGAACTGGGTACGGTCCATACGGCCACGACGGACGGCATAACGCATCACTTCACGTTCTGCACCACGGATCTGGTCATGTGTACCACGAATCATTTCAGAAATGATATCGAACAAACGCGGGGTGAACTTGAACATCATGAACACAGTTGCAAGCGCTTGAAGTGCTTCTTCTGCTTCTTTGCTGTTACGGCCGTGTTTTTCCAGTACCGCTTTGGTATTTTTCCAGGCATCTGAAAGTTCGGCAAAACGAACTTTGGCAATTTCTGGATCTGGGCCTGAGTCACCTTCAGAATCGTCATCGCTATCAGACTCTTCATCTTCCTCGTCATCATCCAGTTTTACATCTTTGGTTGACTTGGTCGTTGCTTCTTCGTCTTCTTCGATTTCAGCGACTTCTTCCAGTACTTCTGGAATTTCTTCATCTGATTCAGGGTCTAAATAACCTGACAGAATGTCAGCAAGGCGGCGTTCGCCAGCTTCATAATCTTTGTATTCTTGTAGTACAACTTCTACAGCATTCGGCCAGTAAGCAATAGAGTGAAGAACGTCTCGGATACCTTCTTCAATGCGTTTTGCAATGCTAATTTCGCCTTCACGCGTTAAAAGTTCAACGGTACCCATTTCACGCATGTACATACGTACAGGGTCAGTCGTACGACCTGGTTCGTTTTCTACAGATGCAAGTACAGCCGCAGCTTCTTCTTCTGCAACTTCATCGGCAGCTTCTGCAGTATCCTCGAACATTGCATCATCAGATTCAGGCGCACGATCATGGACAGGAATACCCACATCATTCAGCATTTGAATGATGTCTTCAATCTGTTCGCTTTCTGTGATGGAGTCCGGGAGATGATCGTTAACCTCAGCGAAGGTTAAGTAACCTTGTTCTTTGCCTCGGCTAATCAGAGCCGCTACTTGAGAAGTAGGGGAAGTCATATCGCTCATCTTTGCTTACTCTTCGTTGAATCTGTGGCAGTGAAAAACCGTGCATGATAGCACAATTCACCTGAAATAGTTTTTGGAATTGATCAGTCAAGCATGATTTTATAAATATGTTTGAATAACAATTGAATATCGATATTGGGTCTAAGTTTATCTTTTCAAGTGTATTTCCCAATCTAATTTTAGAAACGTCCCTCATCCATGGGATAAAAAGCGTTCACTATCTAACCAGCTAATAAATACACAATTATGCTGTAGAAAAACAAGAGCTAACTAGTATAAACATACAAAATATATAAATAAAACTTGACAAGTTTTTAAAGGCAAGATAAATAGCGCCTAGACCCATTTACATTTTTCACTACGAGGTAGTTTTAGTGTCTTCGACAGATTTTGAACTAGATGATAGCTACGGTGATGATGATGTTAATTTCGATGAGGCATCGAGTAAGCTAAGTGCGAAAGAGTCGTTGGAAAAACGTCGTTTAATTGATGATCTGCTCTCGCAACGCCGCCTGGAACGCGAACTCAAAGATTTTGATTATGACTTCGACGATGATGACGACTTTGACGACGAAGATTAACGAATTCAGATTTAGCATAGCCTGAATAAATGCTATGCTAATCCTTTCGGTTTTCTAAGTTTGGATGTTAAATGAGTGCTTTAGATTTAGACCTGTTGAGTGAATATCTGGATGGCGACCAAAATGAGTATGGTCTGGATTTTGCGGCAACTCATGGTTTCTTATGTGCTATCGCAGTAGGCCCGCAATTTGACAAATGGATGGATGAGCTTTTTGAAGGCAACCAGAAAAAAGTGCCTGCAGAAATCATCAATCAGGTTAAAGCATGGTTAGAGTCAATCCGTCAAAGCTTGGCCAATGAAGAAGGGATCACTTTCCCATTTGAAATTGAAGAAGCAGATACCGAATCAAGTCTAGGTGACTGGAGTGTGGGCTTTGTAGATGCCATGTTCCTGAACGAAGAAGCCTGGTTTACAGAAGAATTTGAAGAACAGTTGGTCGATTTAACGCTGCCAATTATGGTATTCAGTGGCATCGATGAAGAAGATCCGCAAATGGAATCTTTCCGTCGCAATGGTCAGTTAATGGATGAGCTTGCAGAAGAGATTCCAGAAAACTTGAATGAATTATATCTGATGTACCACACACCAGAATAAGTCATGCCCCGCCATGAAAAAGCACCGTCAGGTGCTTTTTTTAGCTCAGGTGTTTTGTACAACGTTTGGACTAGTTAATTACCTAGTCTAAGGTTTATGATCGGCACCCGTACGCTTGCTCAAGCTATAACGCGCATAGCCATTATAGGCGATATGGAACAGCAAGGCATGTAAGGCAATACTTGTAGCCACCAGGAACGAGTTTGGCCCGCGTCCTGTATAAGCCATTCTTCTATAGATTTCCTCCGTCTGTGGATGCAGCCAGATCACTATAAACAAAAAGATAAATCCAAAGGTCATGGCAATAATCGTGGAACCCCAGACCAGTCTGCTTTTCTCTTCCTGGGTGGGTAGTCGGAGTTCTTTTTTCACAAAGTATCGGGCGCTGAGAAAGGCGGAGGCAATCAGGGCAGGAATCATCAGAATGGCGCCCAGATTGAATACATAGATGAGTATGCCGACTATTAAGACCAGAGTCAGATAAACGGTGGCAAAATATTTAAGATAATGCGACATCGTTTTAGCCTCCTTATGCTGGGGTCTCTTCAGGATGGGCGATTTTTACGTTGATGTCTACGGTATAAAACCCAGCCCACGATGATCACGACAATCGCAATAATCACATAACTGACCTGACTAAAGATTTTGTGCATCAATTCCTGATTTTCACCAAAATAAAAACCGACACAGGCCAGGAACGTGGTCCAGATAACAGTACCTAGTCCACTATAGAACATGAATTTCCAGAAAGGCATATGGCTCATGCCGGCCGGGATACTGATGAGGGAACGTACTGCCGGAACCATCCGGCCAAAGAATACAATCCGGTGTCCATACTGCTCGAACCATTCCAGAGATTTTTTCACGTCTTTAGATTTGATAAACAAGAATTTTCCATATCGGTCTATGAATCTGAAAATACTGTCGTGGTTAAATTTGTAGCCAATCCAATAGAGCAATGCCGCTGCCAATAACGAACCGATACTGCCTGCAATAATGACTCCAACCAGCAGTAATTCTCCCTGAGAAGCGGAATAGCCGGCAGAAGGCATAATAATTTCAGAGGGGATCGGGGGAAAGACATTGTCAAGAAACATGAGCAGGGCAATGCCCCAGTAGCCCAGCTGTTCCATGACAGAAATAATCCATTCAGTCAGATTCATAGAATTGGCAAAATAAAGAATACTGCTTGTATCCTAAGCAGTATTTTTAAGAGGGTAAAGTTAAGTTATATAAATGGCCAAGTGCGGATTAACTATGGGTTAAGGTATAAATGTAAACTTTACGTAAGCTGTAAGCCAGGCAAACTGACAGAGCACTGAGCAGTAAATAATGTGCTGCTGTAGCCTCAATATGGTAGCCGATAAACAGGGCAAGAATGGCACCAATGATAGTTCCCAAGATCACAATAAACAGATGTGATTCTGCTTCCAGCTCATCTGTCATTTGGGTAATACGTTCCAGTTTTGTATTTTCTTTAGGTTGGAATCTAACAATATTATCTGAATCCCGAGCAAGTGAATTGGCCATTTTGTTTTCCTTTTCATTTAAAAAATTAATTAATAATGAAAGACTTATGGTAACAAAGTAATGTGATATAAAGACTATCAAGCTTGGCTGTAAAAATATGCTGTTCTTGGTAAGGGATTGGTAAGTTTTTTATTGCAGATGTAATGCTTATGTAAATAAAAAGCCCTCCGAAGAGGGCTTAGATATTTTTGGTTACAAAACTGGAGTTAGAGACGTTTACGTTTTGCAGCCAGAATTTGCGATTGACGCATACGGAAACCTTCTTTTTGTTTCTCGGTGGTTTTATCGATGCAGTACACACAAGATACGCCGTGTTCATAACTTGGCAGCGCTGCTTCTTCAGGTGTTAATGGCCAGCCACACGCATGACATTTGGTATTTTGACCTTCTTCCACACCATGTGTAACCGCAGTACGGCCATCAAATACGAAACATTCACCTTCCCACAGACTTTCTTCAGCTGGGGTTTCTTCCAGGTATTTCAGAATACCGCCTTTCAGGTGATATACCTCTTTAAAGCCTTCCTGAAGCAATAAAGAAGTTGATTTTTCACAGCGAATACCACCGGTACAGAACATGGCAATTTTCTTGTCCTTGTGCTGTTCCAGATTCTTTTTCACGTATTCAGGGAATTCACGGAAAGTTTCAGTTTTCGGATCGATTGCGCCTTTAAAGGTACCGGCTTTATATTCGTAATCATTACGAGTATCCACCAGAATCACATCATCACGTGCAATCAGCTCATTCCATTCTTTAGGATCAAGATAATGGCCAACCAGATCACGTGGCTTAACCGGCACACCTAAAGTCACAATCTCTTTTTTCAGCTTGATCTTCATTTTACGGAATGGTTTGTCAGAGCTATGCGACTCTTTATATTCCATTTCGTTGAAGCCTTCATCCAGCAGGAACTGGTGTACTTTATCGATGGCTTCACGGTTACCCGCAACGGTACCGTTAATGCCTTCACCTGCCACAATTAGAGTACCGCAAAGGTTGATGGTTTTTACCAAGTCTAAAAGACGTTGTTGCAGACCCTCAGGGTCTTGAACTTCTTTGAATTGATAAAGTGCGGCAACAACCCAACCAGTCGTCGCTTGCTGTTCTACAGGTGCAAGCTGTTCTACAGTAGCGTTCATGGAATACTCCAACGTAGCATGATAATTTGAAAGGCGCATATTTTAACGTGATTTGAATGAATAAGCGAGTAAAAGGCCGGGTTTTAACGGACTTCAAATCGATAGGGAGAACATGTATAGTCATGCCGACCCAGGATTTTGATGCAATGATGCAGATGCTGGAAGTTGCAGCACAGTTGGAGTAAGTTTTGAGTTCGGATCGTCGTATTGCATCTTTGACCCCTTGCGCAGGGCGTTGCTCAACCGTATTTGGTGATGCGGTCTGTCGTGGTTGCCGCCGTTTTAATCATGAAGTGATTCACTGGAACAGTTATAACGCAGATCAACATACTGCGGTCTGGCAGCGGCTGGATGCACAGCTAGATCAGATTTTGGTCCCGATGCTGCCGATGGCAAACCTGGCCAAAGTGGAAACATTTGTCCTGTCTAAACGGGTGCGTCTGCGTGAAGATGCGACTAAGGGCCGTAAGCTTTACCATGCCTTGAAACTCTGTGAAAAGAACCGTCATTTTACTGATGAAAGCGGTTTAGGCATTCATTACAAACAGGTACGTCCGCTTTGGGATGAATTCGAGCGTCGGGTACTGGCACTCGCCAAAGCCAGTTATGACTTGGCCTTTTTACGGGCGGATGGGATGAGCCAGCACCTGATTCAGATGCAGGAAGAGGACGAATAAGTCCTCTTTTTTATTAAAAAATCATGATAGCTGAGGAAATGGCGTGAATATCAGTGAATATGCTCTCTATTGTCTGGCCGTCGTCATCATGATTGCCACACCTGGGCCTGTTATGCTACTAGTTGCCAGTACTGGACTGAAAGGTGGCTATAAACATGCTTTACAGACCATTTTCGGGACGAATTTTGCTTCTCTGGTATTGATCACCTTATCTATTTTTAGCTTAAAAGGCTTATTAGTCATTAATGAAAACTGGCTGAATGGCATCAAGCTGCTTGGCTGTTTATATATTGCCTGGCTAGGAATCCAGATTTTCCGGGAAGTCTGGAAAGGGCAGGGTCCAACCAGTTCACAAGGTTTGCAACCAGTACAGGGAGGATTTCGAACCGGTTTTCTGGTGGGGATCTCCAATCCCAAAGATATTATTTTCTTTGCTGCATTTTTCCCGCAGTTCATCGGCATTACTCCAAACTTAGATTCCAGTTTAGTAATTCTAACGATCAGCTGGATTGTTCTGGATTTTTTGACCCTATCATTAGTTTATTTAGGCTTTCAACGCTTTGCTAAATCCAAGCTGTATCCTTATTTGCTTGGTTTGTGCGGTTTGATTTTATTGGTAGTCGCAGTCTATGGAATATTATCTGTACTCATCTAAAAATATTTATATAAAATAAAAATCCCGGCTTAAGCCGGGATTTTTTATCTTTACGCCTTAGACATTGTGCTGCTGGCGGTAATGCACCAGTTCATCAATGGTGATCACGGTCAGCTGATGTGTCTGTGCATAAGACAATACCTGAATGCCAGAAGCCATAGTGCCATCTGGGTTAGTCAGTTCACACAGAACACCGGCAGGTCTTAAACCCGCCAGACGTGCAAGATCAATCGTACCTTCGGTATGACCACGACGGGTCAGCACACCGCCTTCACGGGCACGTAAAGGGAAGACATGACCTGGACGATTCAGATCACTGGCGACAGCACCGTCTTTAATGGCTGCTTTAATCGTAGTGGTACGGTCTTTGGCAGATACACCAGTCGTCACACCTTCCGCAGCTTCAATCGTTACAGTAAAGGCAGTTTTAAACTGGCTAGAGTTATCCTGCACCATTGGCGGCAGTTCTAGATGATTGGCCAGTTCATCAGTCAGGCACAGGCAGACAATACCGGAACCATCGCGAATCATGCGTGCCATGGTTTCTACAGTCAAAGTCTCTGCAGCAACAATGAGGTCGGCTTCATTCTCGCGGTCAAAGTCATCCATCACCAGAACAGGTCTGCCTTGGCGGATGTCTTCGAGTGCTTGTTGGATGCGCTGTTCAGCGGGAGCTAAAGCGGAAAAGAAAATTTCGGGTTGAATTAAACTTGACATTGAAACGCTCACGTAAAGTAAAAGTACGATTGAACATTTCAGGACATAGTGAAAATAGGCTTATAGCAAAACAGTTTCATGCCAGGCATAAAACAGGATGTACTGCTTTCGTCTTCTTTCATCCGGACTATACCGTCGGCTCTGGATTTACACCAGATCTGCAGATCAATTGAAATTGACCGCTCGTGGGCTGATTCAGAAATAGAAAGATTTACTACCCTGAAATTACCACCGGTGGGGAATCTCACCCCGCCCTGAAGCGATGTGGGATCATTATAGTCCTGGTTTTTAAAAGATGGTATAGTTTGGCCAGTCACGAATTTGCAGAATTTCAGATAAGCAAAACAGATTATTTGAATTACTACAGCCTTTTAGCAAAAAACTGGAAACATGTTATGTTGCTATTAAGAATAGAAATTGATCAATCATTCAGACAATGAAGAAAACCGAGCTGATCCATAATAATCCATTTTCTCCCTTGCTGTTTTGTGATGCAAAGGTTTTGCGTTATCTCAATATTTTGGGCGTTGCGCTGATTGCAGTCAGTTTGCTGTATTTAATGGCTGCGAACTGGTGGATGCTACCGAATCAGGTTCAACTTGCAATTCCAATGCTGGTTTTAGTCTGTAGTGCAATAGCCAGTATTTACTTTAATCAGCGGGAATGGATCAGACAGAGTCTGGATACCTTGTCTGGCCTGATGCTGGGCTTAAGTCTGGCTGTGATTGGGCAGATCTATCAGACTGGTGCCGATAGTTATCAGTTATTTCTGCTCTGGGCTGTATTACTCTTGCCGTGGCTATATCGATCCAATATCGGTATTTTTGCCATGCTTTGTGTGGTCACTCAGCTGGCATTGTATTTTTACTTTAAACAAAGTTTCTGGATGATACGGGCAGAAGGGTTGTATCTACTGACTTTGAATCTACTTACAGCCATTAGTTTTGCCTTTGTCATACGTTATTACCCGTTGCTGCGATATCTGTTTATTGCATTCATCATCATGATTTCGATCAGCAGTATGATGCAGTTTACCCATCATTTTCAGCTGATCTATCTGGCTTCTTCAGTTGTTCTACCAGCAGGTGCTGCATTTTATTTTTATCGTAAGCATCAGGCATTAGAAACCATTTTATTGATTGCAGGCTTGGCTGCCAGTGTGAGCCTATGGCTGTTTGAACTGTTGGACGATCGGCTTACCAATTCAGCAGCTGGTTTATTTATCTTGGCAATGCTGATCTTTGGCTGGTTTGCGCTGATCAGTTTTGCGCTCAAGAAAATATTTCCTCAAACCAAATTCTCCGTCATTCCTTTGGCACTCGGTGCCTGGATTGCTGGGATTATTCTGGCAATCCTATTGCTGACCTATTGGAAAGCGGTTTCAATTGTTTTAGGTCTCATTTTTATTGGTATCGCTTGGAAATTATTAAGTCAAAAGAATTCCATATTTTTACGCCAGTTTGCCTATTGTCTTTGGGTTTGCGGGCAAGCTGCGGTATTAATTCATACGGAACTGCTCACCAATAGTCTGTTTATAGTGTGGCTGTTGCAATTAATGATGCTGGCTCTGACTGTGATCAAACGGATGCACTGGTTCATTCTGACCTTACAACTCTTGATAGCTCATGCTTTAGCAATTGTCGTTTTGGCATTAGAGAACTCTTTTAAGCATGATGATATTGTAATCACGCTTGCTCTAAGCTTGAACTATGTCATTTATATCGGGCTATTCCTAACCGCTAGATATTGGCAGTCCTCAATTTATCAGAAAAGTATTCTGCTCTGGATCATCGCTATGTTGACAGGTTCAGCCGTGGTTCAATCGGTGACTGGATTAGAGCACTGGCAGGGCATCGGGCAGATCAGCTTTGACCACGTTCTGCTGTTTTATGTTTTTCCGAGCTTATTACTACTGAGTTTTATTTGGCAAAACTGGCAGCAATTTAATGAAAAATGGCTTTGGTTAATTCCTGTATTTAGCATCTTACTTATTCTGTTGGGCTATTTTGAGATTTTTATCATTATGCTGCTTATGGCATGGGCAGTAGTTTATCAGCAACGACTTATACAGACACTTACCATTTTATTGCTGATCTTCTGGTTATGGATGCTGTATTACAATCTGGGTTTAAGCTTTCTGTTTAAAAGTATTAGTATCTTTGCTTCAGGGATACTGGTCTTGTTACTGACCTATATTTTAAAGGAGTCAAAACTACAACATGAGGAAGGAGAGGCAAGATGAAAAAGTTTCTTCCTTTGCATCTGGCTATTTTCAGTATCGCCTTATTTTGTGGATTGATTGCGCAACATGAATGGCATCTTCGAGATAGCCAAAGTATTTATGTAGAACTGGCACCAGCAGATCCGCGATCAATTCTGCAAGGCGATTATATGGCGCTGAATTATGATCTGCATTTTAGTGCACTAGCAGCGGAGAAGAGATTAGAACAATCAGAACCTAAAATCAGTATTCAAGATTTCGAAAATCAGTCCCGTGTACTAAGCTATGTACAGCTTGATGAGAAAGGAAGAGTTGTCAGATCCAGTTTTGATCGAAGTGCGTTAGATCAGCCACGCTCAGCGCAATTAATTCTGAAAAATCCGCAGAATACCTTTGAAGGCTTATATCCGGCTACCAACAGTTTTATGTTTGCCGAAGGACTTGAGCCTTGTTATCGCGATGCCAAATTCGCTGAATTAAAGCTAAAAGAAAATGGAGAAGCTTTGTTAGCCGACCTGGTAGATCAAAATCTTAAGTCCTTAAACTGTGAGAACCGAAAAAGCTGGTGGCAGGGGAATTAGTTTTATTTTAATCAACCCATAAAAAAAGCCCGCAAGAAGCGAGCTTTTTAGAATCTTGTAGAACCAGCTTAGGCAACTTGTACCGGAATGCAATTTGCAGTGTGATTCACAGTGTTATCCGGGTTGGCATAAACCAGACGTGGTTTATGAGCATTGGCTTCAGCTTCAGTGAAATCACCAAATGTTGCGATAATTACGATATCGCCAACATCAGCCTGGTGCGCAGCACCACCATTCACAGAAATAATCCCTGAATTATCTTCACCACGAATGGCATAAGTAGTAAAACGCTTACCATTGGTCACGTTCCAAACATGAATTTCTTCGTATTCACGAATGCCAGCTAGATCCATCAAAACGCCATCAATTGCACATGAACCTTCATAGTGTAATTCTGCATGTGTAACAAAAGCGCGATGAATTTTGCATTTTAATAAACGAGATAGCATGGCTAGCGTCCCCTTAGTTGACCTAAGACTTTGATCTTATGGTTGAATCAATTTCTACGACACTGGATAAGTGAGTAGGCTTGCGCATTTTGCGCCTAAATGGCCAGCAAGGCAAGCGGAATTGTCCAGCAATTTATGAATGTTTAGTTCGGTTTATAAGCATTGATTTGATTCATTGCCTGTTGTACTTCACCGTTCACCAGCATTTTGGCGCGAGCAAGTGCATGGGCAATTGCATCGTCCATTAACTCTTGTTCACTGCTTGGTGCTTTACTCAGGACATGACCAGAAACACGGTCTTTAGAACCTGGGTGACCAATACCAATGCGTAGACGATGAAAGTTCGGACCGATATGCGGCACGATATCGCGTAAACCGTTATGTCCGCCATGACCACCGCCAGTCTTCAGGCGAATAATGCCTGGATTCATATCCAGTTCATCATGGGCAATCAGGATTGATTCGGGTGCGATATTGTAAAATTTGGCGAAAGGAATAACACTTTTACCGGAAAGGTTCATGAATGTTGTAGGTAGAAGGAGACGGACGTCTTGACCTTCGATATTGCCACGACCGCTGAATCCATTGAATTTAGGGTCTTTTTTAAGGCTAATGCCATATTGATCTGCAAGGCGTTCTACAAACCAGAAGCCTGCATTATGGCGGGTTTGAGCATACTCAGAACCTGGGTTGCCCAAACCTACAATCAGTGAAATATTTGACACTAATCTACACCATTAACACTTATGCGCGTTTGAAGTCAGCGTGCATTGGAGTGTTTTTAGCTGGGTGACGTTGTAACGCTTGGATTTTAACGCTTTCAACTTTACCGTTTACATCAATTTCGATTACTTCTTCGAAGAATGAGTTGCTTTCTAAGAATTTAACAAGCTGACGAAGTTCAAGAGAAACAGCTACAGGAGCAGCTTCGCCACCATAGATGATAGCTGGAACTTTAGCAGCATGACGAAGGCGGCGGCTCGAACCTTTCCCTTGCTGTGCTACTTCACGTGCTTCTGCGTTTAATACGAAGTTTGCCATGATAGACATCCTATTTAAGTTTTAAATGAACCGGACCTGCGACCGATCCGGTGATAGAAAGCCCCGCCAAATGGCAGGGCTTTGGAAATTCAGCGCACTATTATAGATAAGAATCGAACATTGCGCTAATAGATTCTTCGTTATTGATACGACGAATTGTTTCAGCAACCATGCTTGCAACTGAAACCTGGCGAATCTTGCCAAGAGCTAAAGCTTCTTCTGAAAGAGGGATGGTGTCAGTCACAACCAGCTCATCGATCACAGAATTTTTCAGATTTTCGAGTGCTTTGCCAGACAATACTGGGTGAGTCGCGTAAGCAACCACTTTGCGGGCACCGAAAGTTTTCAACGCATCAGCAGCTTTACAAAGCGTACCAGCAGTATCCACCATGTCATCAACGATCACACAGTCACGATCTTTCACATCACCAATCAAATGCATCACTTGTGATTCATTCGCTTTTTGACGACGTTTATCGATGATCGCCAGGTCGATATCACCCATCTGTTTCGCAACAGCACGAGCACGAACTACACCACCTACGTCAGGAGAAACAACCATCAGGTTATGATGCTGTTGTTGGCGTAAGTCAGCAAGTAGGGCTGGCGTACCGTAGATGTTGTCTACAGGAATATCGAAGAAACCTTGGATCTGGTCGGCGTGAAGATCAATCATCACCACACGGTCAATACCTACAGTGGTCAGCATATCTGCAACAACTTTTGCAGTAATCGGCACACGGCTTGAACGGGGACGACGGTCTTGACGGGCATAACCGAAGTAAGGAATCACGGCAGTAATACGACCAGCACTTGCACGGCGTAACGCGTCAGCCATGACCAGGATTTCCATCAGGTTATCATTGGTCGGTGCACAAGTAGGTTGTACGATGAATACGTCTTTACCACGAACATTTTCAGTAATCTCAACAGCGATTTCGCCATCAGAGAACTGGCCTACAGAGGCAGCGCCTAGAGGAATATGTAAGTGACTTACGACTTTTTGAGCGAATTGTGGATGCGCGGTTCCACTAAAAACGACAAGATTGGGCATGAAGCACCCTTGGCGGTTGGTATGTATGGAAGTAGATGGCAGGGGTAGCTGGATTCGAACCAACGGATGCCGAGATCAAAACCCGGTGCCTTACCACTTGGCGATACCCCTAATGCGGCAGAACTTTAATATTTTTGCGGTATTGTGTCAAGGTAAATTAACAGTCTTACAGCAAATGATGTTCTGTCTTTTTTCGAGAAAATGGCAGGGGCGGCTGGATTCGAACCAACGGATGCCGAGATCAAAACCCGGTGCCTTACCACTTGGCGACGCCCCTAAATTTGATGAACTGTAAGATGGCAGGGGTAGCTGGATTCGAACCAACGGATGCCGAGATCAAAACCCGGTGCCTTACCACTTGGCGATACCCCTAATACAGTACATCTACAGGTGAATAATGGCAGGGGTAGCTGGATTCGAACCAACGGATGCCGAGATCAAAACCCGGTGCCTTACCACTTGGCGATACCCCTATTGAACCTTGAAATGATGTAATGGCGATTCTTGCAGACTGTTCACCAGGTAAGATTTACATGGTGCATTCTCAAGAATGTCGGTCACATTCATATCATCAGTTACCTCGATAAAAACACAAGCACCTGTACCTGTAAGCTTTGCAACACCGAACTGGTCGAGATATTGCATTGCCTCATCGACTTCTGGATATAGGCTTCTTGCCACTGGCTCAAAGTTATTTCCGAAATCAGATGGCTTTATCTGATAGGCGCAAAATTTAGAGCTCTTCGTGTCTCTTGTCAACGTTTTTTGTGAAAAAAGCTGTTGAGTGCTGATAAAACAGTCAGGTTTTAACACAATGAACTGTTTTTGATCTAAGTCTATGAATGTTAAGTGTTCACCAATACCTTCAGCCCAAGCATTGCGACCATGAACAAAAATGGGCACATCCGCGCCCAGTTTGACACCGAGCTCTGCCAGTTGCTCGGAATTTAAGCCACAATACCATAACTGATTCAGCACAATCAGGGTTGTTGCGGCATTGGATGAGCCACCACCAAGACCTGCACCCATAGGAATATTTTTCTCCAGTCGAATGATCAGACCAGAAGGCGCTTTGGCATAAGGCTGCAAAATCTGCGCTGCACGATAGATGAGATTCTGTTCCAGATCGACTGAGGACAAACCTTCAATCTGAATCTGCCGATCATCTGTTTGCTCAAACTCTAGCCAGTCACACAAATCTATCAATTGAAAGATACTTTGCAGCTCGTGATAACCATCCGGACGACGACCGGTGATATGGAGAAACAAATTCAGTTTTGCAGGTGAGGGAACACGAATCATCATAGGCTTGCATCAGACCAGTTAACGGTTTTGAATCACCATTGTAATACGGTTTTCACCCCCATTCTCAAGCGACTGCTTTAAAATCAAGCGGTTTGGAACAGTTGCCTGCTGGTTATAACTGAGGTCTACCGTCCAGCCTTGTTCAATAATCTGGCTGATACGCTGTGAGCTGTCTTTCTGGATCTGGGCAGATTGTGTCGCGGGACGTGCCTGTACCCAATCGACTAAATGGCTAATCGGAGCTTGCCAGCCGGTTGCACGTTGCAGTAATTCTTCTGCTGTTGCTGCCTTGATCAGGCCGGTTTTGGCACTATTCAAAGTTACCTGACCAGGAGTACCTGAAATCTGGGTTTTTCCGGCACCTAAAATACCAGTCAGTTCAATATCAAACTCTTCCTGCTGCTGAACCCAGGTAAAAAAGGCACTGCCGCTTTGCTGAGGTGTTCGTACCCCGATTTTACCTTGCAGCTGGAACTGGTTTTTAGCCTGTACCGATGGCGTGACAGGAGCTTTTTGCTGAACCATCTGCTGACAGCCACTCATGAGTAGGGCAGTAGAAGCAAGGAAACAGCAGCCTAAAGTACTTATGTTGCGCATAAAAGAATGGACTCGTTCAGGATTGTGGTGCTAACAATAGCGAATTAAGTTGGTTTAATTCTGGGTCATTTGGATGGTTTTGTTGTAATTGTTGTAACACTTGATGGAATTGTTGTAGATCGCCTTTCATATAAAGCGAACGTGCATAACGGACACCAATTTTCGCACTTGGATTTAATTCATAGGCTTTAAGCAGCACCTGGGCAGCTGTGGCAAAGTCATTCTGCAGGTAACAGATGTAGCCATAGGTATCCAGAATAGAAGCCTGTTCTGGTGCGTATTCCAGTGCCTGTTCAGCATAGCGCCGTGCTTCATCCAGACGACGATTTTGACGAGCCAGCGTATAGGCATAAGCATTCAGATAGGTTGGACTATTCGGCTCGATTTTAAGCAGGGTTTTTAACAGCTGATCCAGTTGATCACGATCTTCATGTGGATCTAACAATAAGACTTGAGCATAGACCAGTTCCGGATCATCCGGCAGGTTTTTGCTGGCTTCTTCCAGAATCCGGATCGCTGCGTTCTTATTATTCATGCGTTTCAAAATATCCGCCTGAGCCAGATACAGGAAACTGGCATGTTGCGGATAATTGACCCGTTCCTGAGTCAGAAAGCGCAGCGCATCATGCAGTTTATCCTGCTCGGCAAAGATAGCAATGATATTGCGTCGTGAGACCGTATACAGGCTGCCATCCACCAGGCGGTAATAGGCTTTGGCAGTTTCATAATGTTGTTTGCGTTCTGCATTGACCGCCAGATAGTAATAGGCTTCATTCTGGTACTGAGCCGAATAACGGAGCTCCACCAGATATTTTTCGGCCCGTTCATATTGCTGCAGGTCAATACTGGTTAAGCCGGCAATAAACAACGCTTCTTCGTGTTGTGGTGATTTTTTCAGGATCGTTTCTAGTTTCTGTAAGGCCTTTTCAGCTTCATTCAGCTTGATCAGGTATTTGACCTCAGCCAGACGTATATCCATGTTGTTGCGATGTTTGCGACTGGCCTTCTCGTACCATTTCAGCGTTTCCTCATTGTTACCCAATGCTGCCAACAGATTGGCTTTCATTAGGATATAGCCAGTCGACTTTGGACGTTTTTTTAATGCACGGTTGATGGTATTGAGAGCCTGCTCTAACTGACCTTTTTGTGCTTCCAGACCGGCGACCAGCACCAGAATCGAAGGATTGTCTTTAGCTTTACTGGTACTTAGAGCCTGAATTAAATATTCACGGTCATCTGGCTCATCCGGGGCAATCCCGGCCAGAATTTCTTCCAGATCGGCGTTATCATCAATTTTCAGGATCTTTTCTAGCGTTTCTGCCGCCAGTTCGTACTCATGCGCTTTTAAAGCAATATGTGCCAGATAGAATAATGCCGGAACATCTTGCGGTTCTTGGACGACCCAGTGGGTAGAAATATCCAGCGCTGCATTCAGGTCTTCATGTTCGAGGGCGATATTGAGCGCGCGCTGTTTAACCGCGGTGGAATTGCTTTTAATGGCCAGCACAGTATAGTTGTGTAAAGCGTTTGGAATATCGCGATAGGCGAGTGCGAACTCGGCTATCATACTTTGTTTTATCGC
Source organism: Acinetobacter sp. UBA1496 (assembly GCF_002324975.1). Taxonomy (NCBI): domain Bacteria; kingdom Pseudomonadati; phylum Pseudomonadota; class Gammaproteobacteria; order Moraxellales; family Moraxellaceae; genus Acinetobacter; species Acinetobacter sp. UBA1496. The sequence continues at coordinate 55,989 of NZ_DCRI01000107.1, forward strand.
ATCATAATTTTGATTTGCATGGTAAACTGCTTCTGCTGCATAAAGATGAGCAGTTGAAGCCATGCTAACCACCAGCAAGAATGTGGTAGAATATTGCTTAATGGTAGGGCCGTTTATACGGCTAGTTGTTAGACGCAATTTTTCTTTATCCAAGTAATGCTTTTTATGACACCGATGTTGCACAATAGCATAAATTTAGTGAAATGATGACCTGATATGTCTTTCTTTGCATTGGGTGTCAACCATCAAACTGCCTCTGTAGAGCTGCGCGAAAAGATTGCTTTTAACCCTGAAAAGTTAAGCATTTTACTTGCCGAGCAAAGCCAGCACCCTGTACTGAATGATATGGTGGTGGTGTCTACATGTAACCGGACTGAAGTTTACGCTATGTCGGACAATGTCGACATGGTGCTGAACTGGCTCGCCCAGACCAATGGTATTGATTCCAAGCAATTGCAGAATCACGTTTATCGCTATGAGAATGCGCAAGCCGTCACTCATCTGATGCGTGTCGCCAGTGGTCTCGACTCCCTGATGCTTGGTGAACCGCAGATTCTGGGACAGGTCAAAACTGCACTTTCCCTTGCCAAAGAATCCAAGACCGTTTCGCAAAACCTGAATCGTATCTTTGAATATGCCTTTTATGCGGCCAAGCGTGTGCGCTCGGAAACAGCGGTCGGTAGTCATGCAGTATCAATGGGTTATGCAGTCGCACAATTAGCATTGCAAGTATTTAGCCGACCTGAGCAATTGACTGTGATGGTGGTAGCCGCCGGGGAAATGAACACTCTGGTGGCCAAACATCTGGCAGAAATGGGCGTCGGAAAAATCATTATCTGTAACCGCACTCGTGCTCGTGCAGAGAATTTGGCGCAGGAAATTGCGCATCGTGCAGATGTAGAAATTATTGATTTTGATCAGCTGGCAGCAAACCTGCATCGTGCAGATGTGATTTCTAGTTGTACCGGCAGTTTGCATCAAGTTATTCACTATCCGGATGTTAAAGCCGCTTTAAAGAAGCGCCGTTACCAGCAAATGCTGTTGGTCGATCTGGCTGTCCCACGTGATATTGATCCAAAAGTTGAAAAGCTGGATGGAGTTTATCTCTACGGCGTAGACGATCTGCAAAGCGTGATCGATGAAAACCTGGCGCAGCGTCGTCAGGCAGCGGTCGAAGCGGAAGTCATGGTTAATCAACTGGCGACCGAGTTGATCACTCAGCAGAAGCTGCGTAAGGCGGGTAGTATGATTCATGCTTATCGGGATTATGGGGAAAGCCTGTGTCAGGAAGAACTGGCAACTGCTATGCAACGTATTGCCAAAGGTGAAAGTGCTGAAACAGTATTGGCCGAATTTTCGCATCGTTTGACCCAAAAACTTCTGCATCCCACCTCAATCATGCTGCGTGAAGCTGCCAAAGCTGAAGATCCAAGCTATTTTGAAATGCTACAGAATAGTTTACAGGACGTGGTACAGCATCGCCGTAAGGTTAAACATTAAGATGATATTGAGTTAACTTCCCGATATTTAAAGGGCGTTTAAAATAAACGCCTTTTTTATTTCTTGGTTTTTAATCTTCGAGCAAGGTCATGGAACGTTTTTTATCAATTTCATAAATCCGCATCTTGAGATTTTTCATCTCCGCAATACTACTAAACTTTTTCGATTTTAATTTGTGTTGTAGACACTGATATTGCAGCTTGATCGAGAAGTCTGCCGCCAGTTTGTCTGCCTGCTCAGGAGAAGAGGTGTAATCGCTGACATTGGCGTGTTGCAAGATATGCTGTAACTCATGATGATGTGCAGCACAGGCACCGAGTACATAATAGGTCGACAGTTCCGGATCATCCGGCAATTCATCGAAAATCACATTAAATATATTCAGGATCTTGAATAGCAATTGATCTTCACTGACTAATGCGCGTAATGGTTCAAAATGGATATACAGATATGGATGATTCAACAGAATTGCAATGACATATTCTTCGGCATCAATTTTAGTACTGAAGCTTAGAGATGCATCATTATTAACTTTGGGTTGCCATTTGCGGCTAAAACCGAGTTTTTCCCGAAAGAACTGTTGCAGCAGATAACGGAATGAGCCAGCTTTGGGTAACAATTCGGTTAGCTGACGTAGTTCTCCCATCACCTGACTTTTACCTTCAGGCGTTGCAATATCATGATTCTGAGTGAGATGGGCAAAGACAAAGTCAGAGAGTAGCGGTGCCTGATCCAGCAGGCGGCGGAAATTTTCAATGCCTTCACGACGAATCAGGGAGTCTGGGTCATGGTCATTCGGCAAGACAAAGAATTTTAGCTCACGCCCATCATTGAGCAGGGGTAGGGCAATTTCCAGAGTACGGCGTGCCGCTTTTTGTCCAGCCGCATCACCATCAAAAGCAATGGTAATCCGGTTATTCTGCTTGAACAGAATATTTAGGTGATCAGTATTACTTGCTGTTCCCAAAGTAGCTACTGCACCATGAATGCCATATTGCTGCAAGGCAATGACATCCATATAGCCTTCTACCATTAACCAGTCTTGGGCTTTCTGCTTGCGACCTTCATACAGGCCATACAATAACTGGTTTTTATGGAAAACTTCTGAATCGGGTGAGTTGATATATTTCGGTTTGATCTCGTCATTCAGCGCACGACCACCAAAACCAACCACGCGACCTTTGCTATCACGAATCGGGAAGATGACCCGATCACGGAGCAGGTCAAAATCCCGGCCACTATCGCTAGTACGAATCAGACCTAAAAGTTTGAGACCTTCAATATCCTGCGGAAAGGCTTTTTCCAGATGTTGCCAGTCTTCCGGTGCATACCCGAGTCGCCAGTAGGCAATCGTTTCTGCGGTCAGACCACGCTGTTTAAAATACTGCTGGGCACTTGGACTATTGGGTAATTGGCGCTCATAAAACTGCGCGATATTCTCCAGCAGGTCGTATAAGTTGCCATCTGCTTGTGCTTCTGCTGCAGGCATTTGCTCAAAAGCAGCAAAAGGGTCATCTGTATAAAATTCAGCTTCAGGTGCCTGAATTTCAGCAAATGGATCAAAATAAGCAGACTGTTCAGGCGCTGGATTTGTAGATGTATCCGCAGTTTTTGCTGGTGGTGCTGCAATCGGTTTCGGTTTGGCTTCGCGTTTGTATTTTAAGCGGTTGGAATCTTTATTATCTTTAGGCAGTTCAATCCCGGTCTGGCTAGACAGGTCTTTCATCACTTCAATGAAATTACGGCTGCCAATATCCATTAAAAAACGGATGGCATTACCATTGGCCTGACAGCCAAAGCAGTGGAAATACTGCTTATCACGATACACGTGGAAAGAAGGCGATTTTTCCTGATGGAAAGGGCAACAGCCGGAATAAGTACGGCCAGTTTTTTTTAGTTTCACGTATTGACCAATCACATCGACAATATCGGTGCGATCGAGAATCTGATCAATCGTATGTTGAGGAATGGCCATGGTTTGCTAAGCTTCTCGTGCTGCGTTATTTAGGTGTTAAATCATTGAAAATTAAGAGTAGGATGATTCATCCAACGCTATAGATGAATTAATTGGTATAACCTGTTTGTACAATTTGTTCAAGCATTGCTCAGAAAATGCAAAAGGGCAAGTATGATAACTTGCCCTTCGCAAAAATGCACCTGTAACAGTTGGCTTATTCAGCAGTCGGTTCAGGTAGCTCAGTTTCATTAGTTTTAGGACGATCGAGTAGGCCAAACGTCATACGATTGGTCAGACTGCGTTTTTCTGCCTGGACTTCAGACGACTGGCTAGACGTATCGGTCACGGTTTTGGCTTCTTTACCGAAAATACCCAAAGTCGCACGGTTGAAGAAACTGCCTTCACTACGTGCTGCACGCAGGTTCACAGTACCATCAGCATTCACCAGACCTGGATAGTTCAGTTTCAGTACTTCGATATATTGCTGTGCTGTGGCTTTGTCACCTACCTTGTCATAGCCGTAAGCAACGGTTGCCAGCGCTTCTGGAATCTGTGGAGTTTGTGGATAGTGTTCAATTACCCATAAACCACGTTCAACAGCAGCCAGATATGCTTTACGCTTAATATTGAAACGGGCTGCATTCATTTCGCTTTCTGCCAGTTCCTGACCGATAAACTTCATGCGCTGTGCAGCGTCTACAGCATAGGTACTTGATGGATAGCGACGAATGAAATCGACAAAATTCTGGTAAGCCACTTTCAGGTAGCTCACATCACGGTGCGACTGTTTTAGTGAGGTATAACGCAGCAGGCCATTATAGTTCTGCTCCATATTCGCTACACCACGAACATAGTAAGCATAGTCGACATTTGGATGTTGCGGATTCAGACGGATAAAGCGTTCTGCCAGTGCGACTGCACCTTCATAATCTTTTTGTTGGAATTTGACATAGAGCAGTTCCAGTTGCGCCTGCGGTGCATACTGGCTGGTTGGATAATAGGTTTCCAGTGCTTCGAGCTGTTTTGCTGCATCAGTATATTGTTTGCGATCTAGCGCGTTCTGCGCTTTTTGGATATAAACCTGTTCGCTAGATTCTGGACCTTTGTCCACGACTTCTTTTTTTGGATTACTGCTACAGCCTACCATTGCCGATGCAATGCCTAACGTCACAGCAAGCATTGTCATTTTATAATGTGGTAGCGACATAAAAATTCCTCTGTTAATACGGGCAATGAGCTACAATTGCACTATTAAACCACTTTTGTCTGAATGAGCAAATGAGTCAAGCACAATCTTCCAATTCTAATATCCCTGATACTGATTTCAATTTACTTGAAGATTCTGAGGATGCAGATAACCATACTTCAGACGCAACTGCAACACGTTTATCGTTGCAATTTCAATTGGATGAAAGTTATATCGGGCAACGTATCGACCAGATTGCAGCCATGGTCTGGAGCGATTTTTCTCGAGAAAAGCTCAAGCAATGGATCAAAGACGGCAATTTATTAGTGAATGGTCAACCAGTTAAGCCAAAATTTAAAAGTGACGGTTTTGAAACCCTGACTTTAAACGTTGAACTGGAGGCACAAACCCGTAGTCTGCCTGAAGATATTCCACTGGATATCGTCTATGAAGATGATGACATCATTGTCATTAACAAACCAGTAGGCATGGTGGTGCATCCGGGTGCAGGTAATATGACTGGTACACTGGTCAATGCTTTGCTGCATCATTATCCGAAATCTTCTGAACTGGCGCGTGCAGGTTTAGTGCACCGGATCGATAAAGACACTAGTGGCCTATTGGTTGTCGCAAAAAATCTGGAAGCGCAGTTTGCGCTTAGTAAGCAGCTTGAGAAAAAGACCGTTTACCGTGTGTATGACCTGATTGTCTATGGCAACATCATTGCCGGCGGTACCATTGATGAACCGATTAAACGTCATCCGGTTGATCGTGTGAAAATGGCAGTCCTGCCAGGCGGTAAGGAAGCGGTGACGCACTACAATGTGAAAGAACGCTTCCAGCATTTCACCCGTATTCAGGCACGTCTGGAAACCGGTCGTACGCACCAGATTCGTGTGCACTTTAGCTACCTGGGCTATGGTCTGGTGGGTGATCAGGTCTATATGCCACGTGTGCGTATGCCAGCCGGTGCTTCGCAATTGCTAGATGACACCTTGCGTGGTTTTAAACGTCAGGCACTGCATGCAGCGACTCTAGGTCTGAAGCATCCACGCACTAAAGAAGAAATGACCTTTAATGCGCCATGGCCAGAAGACTTCGCCAATCTGGTTGAAGTGCTGCGTAGCGAAAACAAGGCCTATTAATTTTTCATTCTATTAGCAGTCATTAAAAGGGAAGCGACATGCAATTTGTACAAGGTTTGCCTCAAGGCGTTTATGTGGGTCAGACCCGTGTTCATCATGAACAGGTACAGCCTTCAGCCCAGCCAGAACTGGCCGGCTTTAACCTGGCTTTGCATGTCAAGGACGATCCGGTGCGAGTGCAGAAGCACCGCATCCAGCTGTTGAAAGACTTCCAGCCTTTTGGTGTGGACAAAATTACCTGGATGACACAGACGCATAGCACCATTTGTCATACCATCAATGAGCAGATGCCTTTCGATGCGCTGATCGGTGATGGTCTGGTCACACAGCGCAAGGCCCATGCCTTGATGATGATGACGGCAGACTGCTTGCCAGTGGTGCTGGGTAATACCGAAGGCACTGAAGTGGCCAATCTGCATGCGGGTTGGCGTGGGCTGGCAGGCGGTATCGTTGAAAATACTATTGCCGCGATGCAAACCAAGCCTACCTGGGCGTGGCTTGGTGCGGCCATCAGCCAGCCTTGTTTTGAAATTGGCGCAGAAGTAAGAGAAGCTTTCTGTTCCAAATATCCTGAACTGGACAGTGCATTTCAGGCAGGGGAACAGGCCGGAAAATACTATGCGGATCTGTATGCGATAGCGCGTTACATCTTGCAGCAGCAGGGCGTTGAGACTGTTTTAGGTGGCGATCAGTGTTCATATCGTCAGGCGAATGAATACTTTTCTTATCGCCGTGAAGCCAAAACCGGACGTATGGCAACATTCGTGTTTATAGCATGAAAATGTTAAACTTGATTGAAATTCTTGGTTTTTGATTGTTATGTCCCTATCTTCCCAATCTGTTGCGATTGTTTATCACAGTCCTTATGGACACACGGCTAAAGTGGCAAACTTCATTGCCGAAGGCGCACAAAAAACTGGTGTCCAGGTGTATATGATGAATGTGGAACAGGTGGATTGGGAGGTGCTGGACGCTGCCGATGCGATTGTATTTGGCTGTCCAACCTATATGGGTAGTCTAACCTCTGCCATGAAGTTGTTTATGGAGCAGTCTTCCAAGCGCTGGCTGGCACGTAGCTGGCAAGGCAAGCTGGCAGCAGCCTTCACCAATGGTGGTGGTTTAAGTGGGGACAAGCTGGCTGTCTTGCAGCAGATTAATCTGTTTGCGATGCAACATGGCATGTTGTGGTCAGGTCTACCGTTAATGCCGACAGGTCGTTCCACTACCGATCTGAATCGTATGTCGAGCTTTCTGGGCCTTATGACCCAATCTGACAATGCACCTGTTGAAGTAACACCACCGGAAGGGGATTTACAAACCGCGATCTGGTTTGGTGAATATATTGCCTTGACACTAGCTCGTCTGAATCTAAAAGCCTAATTCGATCTGTAAAAAAAACCTCCATTCATTGGAGGTTTTTTATTGCTGGCATTATTTATGGAAAATACGCGCTTTATCACGTTGCCAGTCACGGTCTTTTTCAGATGCACGCTTGTCGTGTAACTGTTTACCTTTTACCAACGCAATTTCCAGCTTGGCATGCGGGCCTTTCCAGTAACAGGCCAGTGGTACACAGGAATAACCTTTCTGGTTGATCGCGCCCATGAGTTTTTCAATTTCACGGCGTTTCAGCAGCAGTTTACGGGTACGCGTCGCTTCAGGGACAACATGGGTAGATGCACTCAGTAAAGGCTGAATCTGTGCGCCGAACAGGAAGGCTTCACCATTTTTAAAGGTGATATAGCTCTCCACAATACTCATACGACCGGCACGCAGGGATTTTACTTCCCAGCCTTGCAAGGAAAGTCCAGCTTCAAATTTTTCTTCAATAAAATAATCGTGACGGGCACGTTTGTTCAGAGCAATCGTTCCGCCGTTATTTTTTTTAACTACAGTTGCTTTCGCCATAATCAGACACTTCCAAAGTTACAGCTATTGTACCGTAACTTTTATTGAGTTGAAGTGTTTAAATTGATGGAGTTTCTTCACTAAAAAATGAAGATTTTGTTAAAATGGAAACTTACACAATAAACAGAGTACAAATGGATGACTAAAACTCGTGTAATTTATCCGGGAACTTTTGATCCGATCACCAATGGCCATATTGATTTGGTGACCCGCGCAGCAAAGATGTTTGATGAAGTTGTAGTTGCGATTGCCATCGGACATCACAAAAACCCGGTATTTAGTCTGGAAGAACGAGTTGAACTGGCCCAAACGTCATTAAGCCATTTGAACAATGTTGAATTTGTAGGATTTGATGGCCTGCTGGTGAACTTCTTCCGCGAGCAGAATGCGACAGCGGTGTTGCGTGGTTTACGTGCAGTGTCCGATTTTGAGTATGAATTCCAGCTGGCCAACATGAACCGTCAACTGGATTCTCATTTTGAAGCGGTATTTTTAACCCCTTCAGAGCAATATTCTTTTATTTCATCCACATTGGTGCGTGAAATTGCTCGTTTAAGAGGTGATGTGACCAAGTTTGTTCCGCCAAACGTGGTTGAAGCCTTCGAGCGTAAACTTCAACAAGGTTGGTAGAGTGTCTTTATATATCACCGATGAATGTATCAATTGTGATGTCTGTGAACCTGTCTGTCCGAATGAGGCAATTTTCATGGGTGACGTCATCTATGAAATTAACCCAAACCTGTGTACAGAATGCGTCGGACATCACGACAAACCACAGTGCCAGTTATTTTGTCCTGTGGACTGTATCCCGCTTGATCCGAACCATGCCGAGACCCGTGAGGAGCTTCAGGCCAAGTATGAAAAACTGACTGCTCAAAAAACATCAAGCAATTAGTCGCCAGATTTGGTACTATGCGGCTCGAAGTGAGCCAGACGATCGCTGCTGTGGAGATCTCCGTGATTGAAGCAGGGGAGGAAAGTCCGGGCTTCATAGGGCAAGGTGCCAGGTAACGCCTGGGCGGCGTGAGCCGACGGAAAGTGCAGCAGAGAGTAGACCGCCTTCATTATGGTTTCGAGCAATCGGAATCGGAGGTAAGGGTGAAAGGGTGCGGTAAGAGCGCACCGCATGACTGGTAACAGTTCATGGCATGGTAAACCCCACCGGAAGCAAGACCAAATAGGGATCCTTTAGGCATGGCCCATGCTGGATCCGGGTAGGTCGCTTGAGCGTATGAGTGATTGTACGCCTAGAGGAATGATCGTTCTCGACAGAACCCGGCTTATCGGCTCACTTCACCAAATTTTGATCAATCAGCACAATATGGGCTTGACGTTCTAAACAGAAAAACCCATAATGCGCCCACAGTTTAAGGCTATGTAGCTCAGTTGGTTAGAGCACCGCACTCATAATGCGGGGGTCACAAGTTCAAGTCTCGTCATAGCCACCATATTCTGAAAAACCCACTCCGATTGAGTGGGTTTTTTTATGCCTGTTAAATTATTAAGCTAATAGATATACTTTTTAGATTGATAAAAGATTTATAAATTTCATATGGATAAAATTTTCTCTAAAAATATTGTTGGTAGTATTTCTATTTTATGGATCGTATTTATTTTTTGCCTATTGATCATAAAAAGAGGAACTTTAACGGGTCTTGAGCTAAATGCGATAGGGGATTTTATTGCTGGAACATTTGCACCACTTGGATTTTTTTGGCTTGTCGCAGGTTTTTACCAACAAGGCGAAGGTTTAAGGCAAAATTCTGAAGCTTTAAAAATGCAAGCGAAAGAATTAAATACTAGTAGTAAAGCATTGCTAGCTCAAGTAAAGGAAATGCAAGCTTCTGTAGAGCAACAAACACGTCTAGCTGCAGTATATGAAGAAGAGTTGAAACAAAAGCATTTTGAGGTTCAACCATATTTTGAATATGATTTTAATATGTCTAACAACTATGAAGTTGATGAACCTATTTATGATGAAAATGATAATATTATCGATACTTACATAGATAAAAGAATAGAGTTTCAATTAAAAATTACTAATTTGGGAGAACTTGCTAGGAATTTGATAGTTAGATCACGAAAAGGACAACCCGATATTCAAAAAAGACTTTATAAGTTTGAAAACTCACAGACATGCAATATTACTTTTGAAATTGATGGTCAGTGCGCATATGAGTTTTTAGAAGGGAAATTCGATTTTTCGAGACTTTTTAAAGTCGTATATCAAGATATATACGGTAGGTCATATGAGCAATATATATCTTGTAATGTTTATAGCAATATTGACTGTGAAACAGAGCAAGTATATATAGATACAAAATGTGAAATCATCAATAAAGAAGAAGCTTTAGCTCGTAAAGTTTAATAAATACGATTATTTGCATTTAAAAAAAACTGACAATTTTATTCACATCATCCGTCTGCAACTGCTCACGCATTTTTAAAAACTGCTTTTCATCAATATCGTAGATTTTAAGGGAAAGCAGTTTTTCAATATCTTCTTGTGGGAAGCGGTATTTAATAATTTTTGCAGGTACACCACCTACAACAGCATAAGGCGGTACGTCTTTAGTGACTACTGCACCTGTAGCGACTACAGCACCTTCACCAAGCTTCACCCCTTGCATAATCATGGCACGAGAGCCAATCCAACACCCATCACCAATGACTGTGTCCCCAGCAGGCACAAAACTACGTGTATCGAACGGAAATGCTGAAATCCAATCGGTACGGTGTAACTGGTTGCCACCCATCATAATCACACATTCTGCGCCGAAACAGACGAAATTGCCGATATAGAGCTGATCAATCGGCTTCTCAGGCGTTGCAGGCTTATCATGTAAATAACGCACTACACAACGCTCAAAACCCTGATCCCAATAAGCTGAATAGTAGGAATAATTCCCTTTGATATGAATATTTGGGTTCTTCACCGTTTTAGAAATGAACTCGAATTCACACCAATGATTTACCGGAGAATTAATTAACTTTTCAGCCATAAGGGGGATACAAAAAATAGTGAATAAGAAATTATACCTAATCGGTGTTTAAACTTGCTGAATAATATCTAAAAGACGCTCAAGCGACTGCGAATAACGCAAATGATTAGACTGGTGGGGATGCTGTAGGAATACGAGCAATCACTTTAATTTCAAAATCAAAACCTGCTAACCACGTGACACCTACTGCTGTCCAGTTAGGATAAGGCTTCTCTGTAAATATCCGACTTTTCACTTTCATGATGCTTTCGAACTGCCGTTCCGGATCAGTATGAAAAGTTGTGACATCGACAATATCATCGAAAGTACAGCCAGCTGCATCTAATGTAGCAGCCAAGTTTTCAAAGGCTCGTTCTACCTGTTTCTCAAAGTCAGGTTCGGGGCTGCCATCTTCACGGCTACCAACCTGACCGGATACAAATAATAAATCTTCTGATTTGATGGCAGCAGAATAACCATGCTGTTCATACAAAGCATGGCGATCTTGGGGAAATATTGCAGTTCTAGTCATGATAATTCTCGCTCAATTTTAATTTATACGTATTTTAGAAAGCTGTTTAGATCTTCACATACGTATCGTATGTAAACATAATTGACATACGAGACGTATGTCAATTAAAATTTTTCACAATGCTGATGGAAACAACATATGTCTGTACGTGAACAAAAAATGGCGGAAACCCGCAAAAAACTCATAGAAGTCGCACGTCGTGCATTTGCTGAATATGGTTATGCGGATACTTCAATGGATAAGCTCACGGCAGAAGCAGGGCTGACCCGGGGTGCGCTATACCATCATTTTGGAGATAAAAAAGGCTTGTTTGCCGCCGTGGTCGATCAGATTGATTCAGAAATGGCTGAATATGCCGGGCAACATCTGGAGCAGCCTGATGATCTATGGGAAGGATTGATGTTGGAAGGGCGTACTTATATTGAAAATGCTTTGAATGCTGAGTTTCAACAGATTGTGCTACGTGATGGTCCGGCAGTATTAGGAGATCCCGCACATTGGCCAAGTCAAAGTAAATGCCTGCAGTCGACACGTGAATGCGTAGAACAGTTACTGGCTGAAGATAGATTGAAACCAGTCGATGCACTTGCTGCGGCAGTCTTGCTAAATGGTGCAGCAATGAATGCAGCACTGTGGGTTGCTTCTAGTGAGGAACCTGCACAGGTCTTACCTCAGGCTTTACAGGCATTTGAAGCATTGGCGTCTGGATTTTTAAAATAAAGCCGATAGAAATTTCTAGGTTCAATAAAAAACCCCTCATCTGAGGGGTCTTACAGCCTAAAATATCTATTTAAAATTAGATATATTCAACGCTTACGATTTCGTATTCAACTTCACCTTGTGGAGTTACGATTTTCACATCGTCGCCTTCGTTTTTACCCAGCAGACCACGCGCAATCGGAGAGTTTACAGAGATCTTGTTGATCTTAAAGTCTGCTTCGTCATCGCCTACGATTTTGTAAGTTTTGCGTTCTTCAGTGTCCAGATTCTCAATAGTCACAGTGACGCCAAAAACTACACGACCGTTTTGCTCCAGTTCTTTAACATCAATGACTTGGCAAGCACCCAGTTTACCTTCGATGTCCTGAATGCGGCCTTCACAGAAACCTTGCTGCTCACGTGCTGCATGATATTCTGCGTTTTCTTTTAAATCCCCATGCTCACGTGCCTCTGCAATCGCTGCAGTAATACGTGGACGATCCACAGTTTTCAGTTGGTGTAATTCTTTCTCTAAGGCAAGCTTGCCTTCGGGAGTCATAGGATAACGTTGCATAGTTGTCCCTCAGTAATAAAAATGAAAGTCTATAAATGAAAAAAAGCCCGCCACCGAGAAGGTGACGGGACTTCTCAGTAACGAATTAACCTACTGTTAAATCTTGCAAACGATATACATCCATTGGCAATTTAATTGCTAAAGCTTGGCATACAGCATCAGCACCATTCAAGGTAGTTGTGTTATACACTTTACCTTGTAGCGCTGAACGACGGATCGAGAATGAATCTTCCTGCGCTTTTTTACCTTCAGTCGTATTGATTACAAGGTGGATTTCGCCGTTTTTAATACGGTCCACAATATTTGGACGACCTTCAGTTACTTTGTTTACGCGTTCACATTCAAGACCAGCTTCGCTAATCACTTTAAATGTACCATCAGTTGCAAGAATCTTGAAGCCTAGGTCAATCAATTGTTTCGCAATGCCTGCTGCACGAGGTTTATCTGAGTCACGTACAGAAATGAATGCGTGTTTCACTTCACCTTCTGTCGGAAGACCAGGTAGACGTTCGTTCGCACCTAGAACAGCTTTATAAAATGCTTCACCGAATGTTTTACCAACACCCATCACTTCGCCAGTCGATTTCATCTCAGGGCCAAGGATCGGATCAACACCAGGGAATTTGTTGAATGGGAACACTGCTTCTTTTACAGAGAAGTGTTCAGGGATAATCTCTGAAGTGAATCCTTGAGATTCTAGAGATTGACCCGCCATACAACGTGCAGCCACTTTCGCTAAAGATTCGCCGATACACTTAGAAACGAACGGCACAGTACGTGATGCACGTGGGTTCACTTCCAGGATGTAAACGTCTTTGCCTTTAACCGCAAACTGAACGTTCATCAAACCGATTACGCCAAGTTCTTTTGCCATTGCAATTGTCTGACGACGCATTTCGTCCTGAATCTCTTTAGACAAAGAATAAGGAGGAATCGAACATGCTGAGTCACCTGAGTGAATACCTGCTTGTTCAATGTGCTGCATGATGCCGCCAATTACTACGTCTTTACCGTCAGATACGCAGTCTACGTCAACTTCAATTGCATCATCCAGGAAGCGGTCAAGCAGAACAGGTGCTTCGTTTGATGCTTGAACCGCATCACGTAAGTAACGTTTGAGTTCTTCGTCGTTGTACACGATTTCCATCGCACGACCACCAAGGACGTAAGAAGGACGTACAACAAGTGGATAGCCTACTTTAGATGCTTCAGCCATACCTTCTTCAGCAGATTTTACGATGCTGTTATTTGGTTGACGAAGTTGCAGACGTTGAATCATTTGCTGGAAACGTTCACGGTCTTCTGCGCGGTCAATCGCATCAGGAGATGTACCAATGATCGGCGCACCCGCTTCTTCTAAAGCACGAGCCAGTTTCAAAGGTGTTTGACCACCGTACTGCACGATAATGCCTTTTGGCTTCTCGATACGTACGATTTCAAGCACATCTTCAAGTGTAATTGGTTCGAAGTACAAACGGTCAGATGTGTCGTAATCCGTAGAAACAGTTTCAGGGTTACAGTTCACCATGATGGTTTCATAGCCGTCTTCACGCATTGCAAGGGCAGCGTGTACACAGCAGTAATCGAATTCGATCCCTTGACCGATACGGTTAGGGCCGCCACCAATCACCATGATCTTGTCGCGGTTAGATGGATTAGATTCACACTCTTCATCATAAGTTGAGTACATATAAGCAGTATCAGATTCGAATTCTGCAGCACATGTATCCACACGTTTGTAAACTGGAGTGACGCCCAGGTTCCAACGGTGTTTACGGAATTGTTTTTGTGAAATGCCCATCAAGTCCGCAATGCGAAGATCTGATAAACCTTTACGTTTGAATGCACGGATGTTGTCTGCGTTCAAGTCGCCAAAACCTAAAGTTTTGATCTGGTTTTCAGTTTTGATGATGTCTTCGATTTGAATCAAGAACCAGCGGTCAATGTTCGTTGCAGCGAATACTTCGTCTAAAGTAAAGCCGTGACGGAATGCGTCGCCCACGTACCAAATACGCTCAGGACCTGGCACTTTAAGCTCTTGCAAGATTTTGTCGCGCGCGCCTTCAGCACCCACTTCAATTTTTTCGTCAAAACCAGAAGCGCCCACTTCAAGACCACGAAGCGCTTTTTGCATAGACTCCTGGAAGTTACGACCAATGGCCATCACTTCACCCACAGATTTCATCTGTGTTGTCAAAGTTGCATCAGCTTGTGGGAATTTTTCAAAGTTGAAACGAGGAATTTTGGTTACAACGTAGTCGATTGCAGGTTCGAATGATGCAGGTGTTGTACCGCCAGTGATGTCGTTTTTCAACTCATCAAGCGTATAACCCACAGCCAGTTTCGCTGCGATTTTCGCAATCGGGAAACCTGTTGCTTTAGATGCAAGAGCAGATGAACGAGAAACACGCGGGTTCATCTCGATCACAACCATACGGCCGTCTTTCGGGTTAATACCGAACTGAACGTTAGAACCACCTGTTTCTACGCCAATTTCACGAAGTACAGCTAGAGAAGCGTTACGTAGTAACTGGAATTCTTTATCTGTAAGCGTTTGCGCAGGCGCAACAGTGATCGAGTCACCTGTGTGCACGCCCATTGGGTCGAAGTTTTCAATGGTACATACAATGATACAGTTGTCGTTTTTGTCACGAACAACTTCCATCTCGTACTCTTTCCAGCCAATCAATGATTCATCGATCAATAACTGGTGAGTAGGAGAGAGGTCGAAACCACGTTCACAGATTTCCAGGAATTCTTCACGGTTGTAAGCAATACCACCGCCTGAACCACCCATAGTGAATGATGGACGGATAATCACAGGGAAGCCGAAGCGCGCTTGAATCTCAAGTGCTTCTTCCATAGATTCAGCAATTGCAGCTTTTGGACACTCGAGACCAATTTTACGCATTGCTTCGTCAAACAGTTTACGGTCTTCTGCTTTTTCGATCGCTTCTTTGGTCGCGCCAATCAGTTCAACGTTGTATTTTTCAAGAATACCATTGGCATCCAGTGCAAGGGCACAGTTCAGTGCAGTCTGGCCACCCATCGTTGGAAGGACAGCATCTGGACGCTCTTTTTCAATGATTGCTGCAACAGTCTGCCAGGTAATCGGTTCGATATACGTCGCATCTGCCATTGCAGGGTCGGTCATAATGGTCGCTGGGTTAGAGTTCACCAGAATAACGCGGTAGCCTTCTTCACGAAGCGCTTTACATGCTTGAGCACCTGAGTAGTCAAACTCACATGCTTGACCGATGACGATCGGACCAGCACCAATGATCAAGATGCTTTTAATGTCAGTACGTTTAGCCATGATGCTTCCTTAATTACTTCTTAGATGCTTCGATAAGTTCGATGAAATGATCGAACAATGGTGCGCAGTCATGTGGACCAGGGCTTGCTTCAGGGTGACCCTGGAAGCTGAACGCAGGTTTGTCTGTACGATGGATACCTTGGTTTGTACCATCAAACAGTGAGCGATGAGTCACACGCAATACCGCAGGCAAGGTGCTTTCATCCACTGCGAAGCCGTGGTTTTGAGAAGTAATCATCACTGTACCAGTTTCGATGTTCTGTACAGGATGGTTAGCGCCATGGTGACCGTGCGGCATTTTTACCGTTTTAGCACCCGATGCAAGAGCAAGAATCTGGTGACCCAAGCAGATACCAAATACTGGAATTTCAGTTGTTTCAACAATTGTTTTTACAGCTTCAATTGCGTAGTCACATGCAGCTGGATCGCCAGGACCATTTGACAGGAATACGCCATCTGGATTTAACGCAAGTACTTTTTCAGCAGGAGTTTGTGCAGGCACCACAGTCAATTTACAGCCGCGGTCTGCGAGCATACGCAAGATGTTGGTTTTGACACCGTAGTCGTATGCAACCACATGGAATTTAAGTTCAGGTTGAGTAAAGCCTTTGCCAAGTGCCCATGAGCCTTCAGTCCATTCGAAACCGGTCGGATCACAGCATTCTTTCGCAAGGTCTAAACCACTTAAACCACCGAATGCACGTGCTTTTTCGACTGCTTCTTCTTCAGTGATGTTTTCACCCGCAAGGATACAACCGTTTTGTGCACCTTTATCACGCAAAATTCGAGTTAATCGTCGCGTGTCGATGTCAGCAATGGCAACTACATTGTGCTGTTTTAAATAATCACCAAGTGATTGATTCGCACGGAAGTTACTATGTAGTAAAGGAAGGTCACGGATAATTAAACCGTTTGCCCATACTTTATGAATACGACCTGATTCAGCGTCTTCTTCGTTGCAACCTGTGTTACCGATATGTGGGTAAGTCAGCGTTACAAGCTGCTGTGCATAACTAGGATCAGTCAAAATTTCTTGATAGCCAGTCATGGCAGTGTTGAAAACGACTTCACCAGTCGTACAACCCGATGCGCCAATTGAAGTACCTTTAAAGATAGTTCCGTCGGCAAGGGCTAAAATTGCTGGGGTGCTCAAACCAAAGCTCCTGAAATTTAGGCTGTAAAAAAGCGAGTAGACGAAAAAAAAGGAAGGTTAATTTTTAAACCTACCCTCCTATGTCTGCTCGCTTGAACTTAACACGGCATTATACGCAGAACCACCCCCCAAGTCCAATAGCTTTACAGCAAAAGTATGAGATAAATGGCTTGCTTTTTGCTTGAAAGTCTGTTTTACGAACAACGTAAAAAAATGTAAGCAATTAAGAATTGTCTAACAAATCAAATCTTAATTTTTATCAAAACTACTAATATGAATGAGTCGTAATATAACTATAGGAATAAGACACATGACTACAGCAGCGAAATCTTCCCAATCCAAGAAAAAGATCAATACCGTGGTTTCAGAAACGACTGAACAGCTTGAAAAAGTAGCAGCTGAAGCCAAAGAACAGGTGGTAGAAACTATCGAAGAAAGCAAAGAGAAACTTGAAGTCGAAGCGAAACAGCTGGGTGATACTGTGCAGGAACAGTTACGCCAGTTAAAACAGGATCTGTTACAACGGATAGATACTCTGAAAGAGCAGTTATTTGGTTCGCAAAAAGAACTGACTGAATTAACCAGTTTTATCAAAACCGAATTTACCGCAGTGATTGAAGACTTATCCAATATGGGTAAAGAACTGAAAGAAGATGTCAGCCAGATCTCGACCAAACATAAAGAGCATCTGACTGGTACATTCAAGCGCTCAAAAGACAGCACCATTGAGGTCCTGAAAAAGGTCAAACCCATGGTAAAAGCTGAAAGTTCAGAAAAAAGCCCTGAGCTGAAGAATTAAGGGAATACGCTGACTTAAATTGCATGAAAGGAGAACTGGATACGTTCTCCTTTGTCTTTTTGAGGCAAACGGACTCACAATAATAATGAAAGGGGGTCACGATGCAGCAGCATTATTTTGCAGGTGTACTTGGTTTACTGACGCTGATTATGATGCTTAATCTGGAAAGTTGGTTGATGCGTGCACTTTATCTGGGTGTGATGATGTTATGCTTGGGATTCTTTGGACTAACTTTTGGAACGATTATTCTGATCATCTTCACGTTAACTGTAATTTTTTATGCCGCGGTAAAATCAGTGCAGGACAATCACCGCTTACATCACTAAAATGTCGAAAACAATTAAAACGAACTCTTAGTCTATCAGCTTAAATATCATTTAAATTATTATTAAAGTAGCCAGCCCTAAGTATAGAGAGCAGGCTAGTTGTATCAATTTAATGCTAATTGACCTGAATCCATGTAATGAAAATACAGGTAAATATTTTCCTCAAGCTATAACAGCCAGCTTTGAACGCATGAACTGGAAAAGCCCATAAAAAAACGTGAGACTTTAATGCTCACGTTTTTTAATATCTTTTTTATCCAGCAAATGCTTTTAATCTGCATTAAAAGACATGCAGCCAATCCCGTTTATTGTGGAAGTCTGCTTCTGGACTGCTGTGCTGCATTGCAAAGTATTGATCACCTTGTGAGGTTTTTAATACTGCTGTCAGACCAATAAACAGGTCTGCCCATTTAAGTTTGTGCTCAACCATAAACTCGGTCAGATCCAGACTGACATTCAGACCATAATGGGTGCGTTTAAGCTGATTCAGTTCGATATCGTATGCAGCAGGTGGCGGCATATCTTCCGGATAGCGATATTCCTCAAACTGATAGGCTTGCCAGGCCTGAGAAGGGGAGAGATTGATTTCGCGATAATAATCTTCACCCTGAACCCCGATAAAGATTTCAAAGCAGGTCTGTTCCCACAAAAAATCACGACGGGGATGTGCAGTAACCATTTCTGGCCACAGCACGTACTGGTTGGGATCGCGCAACCAAAATCCGACATTCAAGCTGCATGGATTTTGCTGTTCGATGGCACCGACCAATGAGATTGCCTGAAAACGGCGATCAAATGCGCTGAGTTCGTAACTGGCCATAAATCCTGTACTTAGTTAGAAAGATGGGCAAAACGGACAAGATTGGATAACTTCTGGTTTTGCTTTGGAGCTTTCTTGTAAAGCAGCGCAATTTTACCAATAGTTTGTACCACTTCAGCACCTGTAGTTTCTGAAAGTTCAGCAATGAGTGCTGCACGTGCTTCACGGTCTTCAGCCACCACTTTTACTTTAATGAGTTCGTGATCATTAAGGGCACGATTTAGCTCTTCAACTACAGATTCAGTTAAGCCTTTGTCACCAAGCATTACAACCGGGTTTAATGCATGTCCAATTTGACGTAAACGCTTACGTTCCTGAATAGATAAAGACGCCATGAGAGATAACCTGATTTTTAAAACGGCTTAGTATAGCAAAAGCGAAAAATAAACGCTGTAAATTCTCAGGAAATAATCACTTGTAAATAATCGCAAATCACACCGGAATACTCAGATTTAGATACACATGTATACTGCAAAAAATGTGTTTTTCACGTACAATGAATCATTAGAAGTTTTTTTTATTTAGAGAGTTATGGCAACACGCATTACCAACCAAAAGTTATCTAAAAGTAGTCGTGCGTGGATGAGAGAGCATCTTGATGACTTTTATGTGAAAAAAGCACAAAAAGAAGGTTATCGTGCCCGTGCTGCGTACAAGTTGCTAGAAATTCAGGAAAAATACGGCATTATTAAACCCGGCATGACTGTAGTGGACTTGGGTGCTGCCCCAGGAAGCTGGTCCCAGATTGCCGGAAAACTGGTCGGTGACAAAGGTCTGGTGATTGCATCAGACATCTTGGAAATGGATGCGCTACCTGATGTGACTTTCTTGCAGGGCGATTTCCGTGAACAAGAAGTATTCGATAAATTGTTAAATATTTTAAACGGACGCACAGTAGACGTTGTAATTTCAGATATGGCCCCCAATACATCAGGTAATAGAGCTGTAGATCAACCACGTCAGATTTATTTATGTGAACTTGCTCTGGATTTTGCCAACAAGGTACTCGGTCCGAAAGGACAGTTTGTAGTGAAAGTATTCCAGGGTTCAGGTTTTGATGAATTTCGTAAAGAAGTCGTTAACAGTTTTGATGTATTGAAGACGATTAAACCTGCTGCATCACGTGCCCGTTCGAAAGAAGTGTTTTTGGTCGGACAGGGACGCAAGAAGGCTTTGAAATAAAGTTTACTTGCCAACACGTTAAAAATTGTGCATTTTGTAGGTTTTTACATTATTGCAAATTGATTTGCAGCTTATTGATTAAGGTCACCCTTCGAGGGCATGATCAAATTAGATTGGAATGGGAAATAAAGCTTTGAGCGATCTTTTTAAGAATGCCGTATTGTGGCTCGTGATACTGGGTGTGCTGGTGTTAATCTTCAGCAACGTCAGTGACCGCAATCAACCGACTACAATGAACTATTCGGAGTTTGTTGCCGCGGTCAATGCTGGCCAAATTAAACAAGTTACAATTGATGGCGAAAGAATTCGCGGTGAAAAATCAAACGGTTCAGAGTTTGAAAGCATTCGCCCGGCAGTTCAAGACCCAGAACTGATGCCAAGCCTGATTAAAAATAATGTAGTCGTTGAAGGTGAAGCGCCTCAACGTCAAGGCTTGCTCATGCAATTGCTGATTGCAAGTTTCCCTGTGCTTCTAATCATTTTGTTATTCATGTTCTTTATGCGCAACATGGGTGGCGGTGCAGGCGGCAAGAATGGCCCAATGAGCTTTGGTAAATCTAAAGCGAAAATGCTATCTGAAGACCAGATCAAAGTAACATTTACTGATGTGGCGGGTTGTGATGAAGCAAAACAGGAAGTGGTCGAAATCGTTGACTTCCTGAAAGATCCTGCAAAATTCAAACGTCTGGGTGCGACTATTCCTAAAGGCGTCTTGATGGTGGGTCCTCCAGGTACAGGTAAAACCCTGCTGGCTAAAGCCATTGCGGGTGAAGCAAAAGTTCCATTCTTTAGTATCTCAGGTTCTGACTTCGTTGAAATGTTTGTCGGTGTCGGTGCATCTCGTGTACGTGACATGTTCGAACAGGCAAAACGCCATGCACCATGTATTATCTTCATTGATGAGATTGATGCAGTCGGTCGTCATCGTGGTTCAGGTACAGGTGGCGGTCATGATGAACGTGAACAGACTCTGAACCAGATGCTGGTAGAGATGGACGGTTTTGAAGGCAATGAAGGCATTATCGTGATCGCTGCAACTAACCGTGCTGATGTACTGGATAAAGCTTTACTTCGTCCAGGCCGTTTCGACCGTCAAGTCATGGTAGGTCTGCCAGATATTAAAGGTCGTGAGCAAATCCTGAATGTACATTTGAAGAAATTGCCTTCTACTACGGGTGTAGATGTCAAAGTGCTTGCTCGTGGTACACCAGGCTTCTCAGGTGCACAGTTGGCCAACCTTGTAAACGAAGCGGCATTATTTGCTGCACGTCGTAACAAGAACACCGTCGATATGCATGACTTTGAAGATGCGAAAGACAAACTGTACATGGGCCCTGAACGTAAATCGATGGTACTTCGTGAAGAAGAGCGTCGTGCTACGGCTTACCATGAAGCAGGTCATGCAATTGTGGCAGAAATGCTTCCAGGTACAGATCCTGTGCATAAAGTCACCATCATGCCGCGTGGCTGGGCATTGGGTGTCACCTGGCAGTTGCCTGAGTTTGACCAGACTAGCCATTATAAAGACAAGATGTTGAATGAACTTTCAATCCTGTTTGGTGGTCGTATCGCAGAAGAAGTATTTATTAACCAGATGTCGACTGGTGCTTCGAATGACTTTGAACGTGCAACTAAAATGGCACGTGCGATGGTGACCAAATATGGTATGTCGGACAAGTTAGGCGTCATGGTCTATGAAGATGACTCTCAACAGTCATTTATGGGTAGCATTGGTACCCGTACGATTTCTGAGGCCACCCAACAACAGGTAGATGCGGAAGTTCGTCGCATCATCGATGAGCAATACAAGGTTGCACGCGATATCCTTGAAAATAACAAAGATATTGCCCATGCCATGGTGAAAGCGCTACTTGAGTGGGAAACAATTGATCGTGAACAGATTCGTGACATTATGGAAGGTCGTGAGCCAAAACCACCTAAAGTTTATGTTTCAGACAATCCAGTGATTGATGTAACACCGACTGATGGTCCAATGACTCCTCCGCCATTACCAGCGAACTAAGTTAACAATTAAAACCACCTTCGGGTGGTTTTTTTTATGGCTATTATTTTGTCATATCTAGTTGAATGCTATAGTCAACTCATAAAAATCAATGAGTAAAAATAAGAATGAATTTACCTGTTCTGGAATCCGATATTTATCAGCTACGTTTGGAGCCACTGAGCTGGGAGCATTTTGCAGATTTAGAAACTGCATGTGCCGAAGGTGACTTAGGGGAAGTGTTATATAATTCGGTGCCTTACCTACATAAACTTAAACACTACTTTATCCAAGCTTTTGAACAGCAGTCCAAAGGTGAAAGAATGGCTTTTGCCGTGATTTATTTGAATTCGGGCCGAGCGATTGGCACCACCAGTTATCATGATATCAGGCCGGAAATTCCACGCGTTGAAATTGGCTTTACCTGGTATGCCAAACCTTATCAACGAACCTATGTAAATCGGGTCTGTAAATATCTTTTGTTGCAGCATGCATTTGAAGAGCTGAATGCTCACGTGGTAGGCTTTCGGACTGATCATCTGAATCTTAAAAGTCAAAAAGCTATTGAAGCTCTGGGTGCCAAACAGGATGGCATCATTAGATGTCATATGCTGCGTAAAGATGGCATGACACTCAGAGATAGTTATATCTATAGTATTTTAAAAAGCGAATGGGTTGATGTAAAAGCGTTACTGCAATCCAAGCTGATGCAATATTCCAATAAGAACTATTTTGAAATCTAGCTATTGAATAGATTGAGCTTTGCTTTATTGATCTTTCCATAAGACAATACCGGGGTTATTGTGAACTAGGATTGAACCATGCAGCTGAAGCCACTACGACCACAGATCTGGACTTTCGGTCATTTGAAACTGGATTTGTCTCAGCCGCATGTGATGGGAATTTTAAATGTGACTCCGGATTCCTTTAGCGATGGGGGGCTGCACAATCAGAAAGATGAGGCAGTAGTAAAAGCCCTGGAAATGATTGCTGATGGTGCCACTGTGATTGATATCGGGGGGGAATCTACACGTCCGGGTGCATCAGTCGTGGACGTTGAAGAAGAACTTCGTCGTGTGGTTCCAGTTGTAGAAGAACTATCTAAACATGATGTTATCATCTCGATTGATACTTCACAGCCAGAAGTGATTAAAGCAGCCGTGAAAGCGGGTGCACATATCTGGAATGATGTACGCGCGCTCACTCGTCCACAAGCGTTAGAGACGGCAGCAGAACTGAATATTCCGGTGATCATCATGCATATGCGTGGTGAGCCGACTACGATGAATAATCTGGATCAGTATCAAGACGTCACGCTTGATGTCATTACGGAATTAAAACAGCGGGTGCAGGATGCTTTAGATGCCGGGGTGAAAGCTGAGCATATTATGATTGATCCCGGTTTTGGATTTGCCAAAAATGCTGAACAGAACCTGAAACTATTGAACGAATTGTACAAACTGACTCAACTTGGTTATCCAATATTGTCGGCGTTGTCACGTAAACGCTTCATTGGACAGGTGCTGGGTGGAGCAGAAGCCGTAGAACGCGCAGTGGGGTCAGTAGCAGCACACTTGCTAAGTATTCAACAAGGTGCCTGCATGGTACGTGTACATGATGTCAAAGCGACAGCAGATGCGATTAAGGTTTGGAAGGCAATGCAAGCCGCAGTTTAATTGTTGGCTAGATTGTATGTCAGGCGGCGTGCTGTTTGGCTTTTAAGCGGCAATATGGTATATAGGGCACGCTTAATTTTTAGTTATAGTTTTAGAGTGCCTGTAATGTTTGCAGATTTACTTCTCCCAATGTTCGATGATGAATATTATCCCGATATTCTGGTTGCTGAAGTAAAGCAGCACATCGAACGTTTTGCCAAAAAGGTGATAAAATCTGGTTTATCTGAATATGAGATTTATCAGTTTGCCAATGCGACTGTGGCAGAAATCAATGAAATGAAGCCGCAGTTCGAAGACCTGGATTCCTCTTTAGATGATACCGCAGCAGATTATATTGCTGAAGCCATGATGATAGTGGTACAGGAACAGGGATACTTCGAAGTTGAAATGGAAGAGCTGGTCGCGACTCGTGAATGGTAGAAAAAGCCCTGTTAAACAGGGCTTTTTTTAATGATCTGAAAATACGTCTTTTAAATTTTTATAATGAATTTCTTCCAGTAATTTCTGCTCTTCCCGCATGCAGCTATGATGTAAATCCAGATAATACTGTTTTAAATCTTTGTGATAAGGCACTGGTTCCGGCTCTTTGCTTTGCGACTGCTGATAAGACCAGTAAGCCAGTTGACGGATTTTCTGCAAACGTACCAGAAGGGTGCTGCGAGTCGAAACTCTAAAACAAGGCTCGACTAAAACTGGTACAAGGCTACTGAAAGCAAGCAGGGCCAAGCAAGGCAAGGTAATAAATGCTGAGTGAAAATACTGATAATTTATAAATGACAGAATCGCAATCAGGGTTTGCATATACAGGCAGAGTTGTAAACGCTTGGCATAGCGGGCAGAACTGTATTTCGCCTGAAACTGGGCGCGCCAGATATAAGGATAAAGCATGCCAATCATGACAACGGTACCAGCACTGAGCGCCTGATATTTTGAAGTGACAAAGTCAGGATAAAACGGCAGCGAAAAGCACAGGCAGCAAAAACCTGTGATCATGATCAGAATACCGATACGTAAATACAGATATAGATCAGTGGTCTGGTTCAAATATTTATAACGGCCATAGCTGAGGCTGCAAAAGAATGCATCAGGATGGCGTAATTGCAATCTGGCTAGATCAAAAGAACGGGGTGCAGACATGGGGAGGGCACATTCTATTGGTGATAATCACGCATAAAAAAACCAGCTGAATGCTGGAGATTTTTCATTGCACCATTCTAATCAGAATTAAAATGGTGCCCGAGGCCAGACTCGAACTGGCACGCTTTGTGGGCGGGGGATTTTAAATCCCCTGTGTCTACCGATTTCACCACTCGGGCATGTGCGCAATAATAGAGGACGAAATAAAGCTTGGCAAGTAAATTTCAATACGTTTGCTTTATTTTCAAGCAATTCAGTAGCTTAAATTTAGAAATTAATTCTATTAATTCTATAGTGCTGGATGATAAGCGTGAGAAGTCATGTAATTTTCTATTTCAGGACGTGTTTAAAAAAAACTTTTTACAGGTGCTCATCCAGATAAGTATCGATATCGATGTATTTAATCTTCTTGCACTGCTCATGTTCCAGTTTAAACAAACGGGTATGCAAATCCGCATAGTGCTGAAGCTGATTTTTCAATTCTTCATTTGGGGAGGTCGGCTTGGAATGAAAAAATAATTTCAGACGCAGTTTCCAGGTTTGTTGATAAGCCCAGAAACAGATGCGACGTAACTGCTGCAGTTGATATTGTTCAGTGCTATTGATAGCAGGGCGGAACATATTTTCTTTATAGAACCGTACAAAACCGAAACTTATCCCGAAAAAGAATAGAATCCACATGGTCGTACTGCTTTGTAGAAAAACCAGATTCAGCGCTTCCAGTACAATGACTACAGTGAGTTTAATCGGTGTATGTCTTAAAAATTGATAGAGGGAATGAGAAGAGTGCCGGATCTGCTTGATCACCAGTGGAACCACCAGCATCAGAAATAGCAGAATAGTCAGAATCGCATAAGCTTGCGCCTGAAAGTCTTGGACAGTTGGTAGCTTAGAGGAGTAAACATCTTTGAGAACCAGGCTAATTGGTACAAACATCATGGCAGCCAGCACCCAGGGAATTAGTTCCTTGAGATCACTTAAAATACCCTTGGTTTTGATCTGACCATAAAACAGATAATTTCTTTTAAAGGCAGCCGGATAAAGCAGTTTAAGTTGCTGCAATAAAAGATCAATCTGTTTGGTTTGCATAATAAAAAGTAAATCAGAAACTTGCCGCCTACTATAGCCAATTTACGCAAGAATGATAGAGATGATCCGGATTTTGCAATTATTAGAGTTGAAGCTAAAGATTTTAATTTTTTAGTAAGGATTTATGCGAAAATAGTCCATTGCATATTTATTTTTTAGGGACAGTTTATGACTGATCAATCTCCTGCGACGCTAAGCGACATCGAAATTTTAGACATCCTTCAAACCATGAAGAATGATGAGCTAGATACAGAAGCAAAAGAAGTCATTCGTCAGAGTGGTAAAGCGGGTCGTCAGGAAGCGCATAAGCAGGCGTTGGTTGTATTGAATCAGTCATTTGAAGAAAAATTTGTTGAAGCGGTTTCTCTGGCTCTGAATCTGAATGAAGCACAAATCAAAAAAATCCGTTATAAGAAAGACCGTATCCGTATTTTAAAAGCCCGTGGTATTGATTACCTGGCGATTGATGGCGCGGAAACTGCCTTTGTACTGGCGCAGATTGCACAGGCGATTCTACGTGAAGATGCTGTCGTGACTCATGACCTGCATAATATTTTCCCATTCTGGAAAGAAGGCTGGCCAATGGTGCAATTTGATAATGCCTACAAAATCTTGCAGGAAGATATCCAGATCCATTATCAGGCAGTCCTTGAAGCGCTTTTATCAAAAATTTAAGCTGAATTGAATGTAAAGAAGCACCTTCGGGTGCTTTTTTAATGAGAATAAAATAGGGAAAGTAGCCAGTGCATAGGAAGGATAAACAGCCGCCACCAAGTGATGAGCGGATAATAAAAATATTCGCCTATTCTTAAAGTCGAATCAAATCCTTGCCGGTGCCGTTCATAAGGATAGGGAGTCAGCCAGATTGAAAGTAAAATAAGCACAATTGCTATGATCAGAAATACAGGCTGTTGATCTTGCATAAAGAAGAAATAGAATAAATATAAGGCCGAATAAAAACTCAGACAGGCGAGTAGCGCAGCAAGATTCATAAAAGTCTCATTATTATTGTTTTTGGAGTTTTAAAAAAATTGAAGAAGAACCAGGTTATTCTGATTCTTCTGTCGGTGGTTTTTTCACTTCCAGCATACGTGTAACCAGTAACTGGTCAATCTTGAAATGATCAACATCGACAACTTCAAACTTATAACCCGCATGTAGCACAATATCTGCAGGACGTGGAATCTTGCGCAGCTTGAACATCATAAAACCAGCCAGAGTTTCATAATTCTCTTCATCCGGCATTTCATCAATTTCCAGCGCATGTTTGATGTCTTCAATAGGCGTACTGCCATCAATCAGCCATGAATTGCTGTCACGTTTAATGATCTGCTGGTCTTCTTCCAGGGGAGTAACCCAGTCGCCCATCACGGTAATCATGATGTCGGAAAGGGTAATGACACCTACGACCAAGGCATATTCATTAATAACGACTGCAAACTTTTCCTTGGTCGAACGAAAACGGTCAAGTAATTCAGATAAGGTTAGCGTATCTGGAATGGTCAGAACCGTACGGATGGTATTTTCATTCAACTGAAGTAAAGACTGATTATTCAGAATACGAACCAGAATATCTTTGGAGTCGACATATCCAATTACATCGTCGATATTTTCATTACAGACCAGGAACTTGGAGTAAGGAAATTCAGCCAGTTTCTGGCGAATACTGGCTTCAGATTCTTTCAAGGTAAAGAACACCACATTTTCACGAGTCGTCATACTGGAAGGAACATTACGTTCTTCAAGCTCAAACACGTTCTCAATAAAGTGATGTTCCTGTTTCTGTAACACCCCTGCCTGAGCACCCGCATCCATTACCGCAGAAATATCAGCAAAGGTAATATTGTCATCTCGAATGGTATTAACTTTAAATAAACGGAATAACAGGTTCGCAATGGCATTGATGAACCAGGCCAATGGTTTACAGATTTTGATAAATACCTGAATCGGATTAATTACCGAGACAGAAATTTTTTCTGGAGCGATCATGGCCAGACGTTTTGGCATCAAGTCCGCAAACAGAATAAATAATGAAGTAACTGCAGTGAAGGATAAGCTGAACGCAATCGTTTCAGTCCAGGGACCTTGATAAAATCTGGAAAGTAAATTGATGATATAAGGACGGAAGGCGCCTTCACCTAAAATACCGCCTAAAATGGCAACGGCGTTTAAGCCGATTTGGGAAGCTGCAAAAAAGTCAGCAGAGTTTTCTTGTAAATCTAAAACTTTTTGAGCGCGAATATCTCCCGATTCAGCCAAAATTTTTAATTTGACCTTACGAGCACCTGCAAGCGCGATTTCTGTTAATGATAAAAAACCGGCCCCCGCGATGAGTAATAAGATAATCACGATGTTTTGAAAGAGGCTCACGAATCCACCTGTGGATTAATATGATCTAGCTAAAAATATTTTTAACACAAAAAAAGACTTGAGGTACAAATAAAGCAACTCAAGTCTCTAGAGTATAAGCTTAAAAATGAGCAATTTAGCTAATATTCAATTTAATAATGCGAAAATTGCGAATTATTCATTAAAAATTCACGATTTTCTTCTTCGATCATCTGACGCGCTACATATAGAATCAGCTGGCGTAACCAGCGATGGGCGGGATGATGATGCAATAAAGGACACCACGCCATCTTCAATTCAAACTCAGGAATATAGAATGGTGGGTCTTTAATGAGCAAGTTCTGGTTTTTGGCTTGCAGACGTGCAATACGGGTCGGTAATGTTGCTACAAGATCTACATTGGCAGCCAGAAGACCGGGCATCTGATAATGACGGGTAAATACCGAAATCTTACGTTTCTGACCAATACGCTCAAGGGCCTGGTCAATCCAGCCGAGACCTGCCTGTTTCTCAGGGTTTACCCCAAAGCCAACGCCCATACCAGTTTTTGATACCCAGATATGCTGTGCATCCAGATAACTTTTCAGATTCAGGTTGCCCGCAGCCGGATGCTTGTTATTTAACAGGCAAGAAAAGCTGTCACGCCAAACCAGTACCTGGTGGAAGCTTTGTGGAATTTCATTAAAACGGTTAATCGCCAGATCAACTTTACCTTGTTCCATGTCACGATAGGACACATCACTTGGCGTTAAGAAGTCGAGAACCACATTCGGTGCTTCTGAACGTAATGCTTTCACCAAGCGTGGTACCAGTGTGGCTTCAGCATAATCTGAAGTCATGATACGGAAGACACGATTTGAGGTATAAGGACGGAACTCGGTACGCGGTTCCAGAATCATGGAAAGATCCGCTAAGGCGTCGCGGATACGAGGTTGGAGTTCTAGTGCACGTTCTGTTGGAGTCATACCTTCAGAAGAGCGAATTAAGAGGGGATCATTAAATAAATTTCGTAAGCGACGTAAAATGTTACTCATCGCAGGTTGGGTTACCCCAAGTTGTTCTGCTGCACGCGTGACATTTTTTTCACGTAAAAGTACGTCAAGATAAATGAGGAGATTAAGATCGACCCGCTCCAGATTCATAAAAAAAATACCGAAAATAAAATTATGAAATTATATGGATTATGCCATAACTACTATAGCTTGTGTACGCAACTGATGAAAAAAAGCCCAGCTGATTGTACTGAAATACCTTTTTAGAGTCTCTTTCACTGTAGATTTTGCCAGCCTGAATCCTCCTCTATTTTTAAGAGCAGAAAGCAAATCTGGCTGCATCCAAAAACGAAAGAAAGGTATTTCTGCAAAACAGAGGAAATTAGCAAATAATGTGCCAGATTTGACTAAAAATATTTCCACAAATAAATGAAAAATAATTCCTTCGAAATAAGTGTTCCAAGTTTTAAGGCTTAGAAAATAGACAAAAATTGCTGAAATTAAGCGCTGCTAAAGTCCTGCAAGACTTAAGTCTAATGAATATTTTTTGCTCTTTTTGTTGATGTTTTAGACAAAATTCAATTTTAAAAATTCAAATATAAAATATAAAATACAATAACTTATAAAATATTGGTCAATATATAATTAGACTTTCATCTACATATTTTTTAAATAAATAATGATAATTCTTGCAGAATATTGGATTAATTTTTCGAAGCCCACTAATCTTTAGCTATCCCAACGGATCGTCGAAAATCTGAACAAGTCATTGAGGGTGTGATTTGAGCGGTTCGTTGCAGAAAAATCCTAATATTAATACAGGAATATATCATGACTACATACCAAACAGCGATTGATGCAATCCGCGAATTAAAAGCGAAATTCGGTAACACTTGGGCAGACATCAGTCCTGAAGATGCTGCGCGTATGCAAATGCAAAACCGTTTCAAAACTGGTTTAGACATTGCTAAATATACAGCGGCGATTATGCGTCGTGATATGGCTGCTTATGATGCCGACTCTAGCAAATACACTCAATCATTAGGCTGCTGGCACGGTTTCATCGCTCAGCAAAAAATGATTGCGAATAAAAAATACTTCGGTACAACTGAACGTCGCTATATCTACCTTTCTGGCTGGATGGTTGCCGCACTTCGTTCAGAATTCGGTCCTCTTCCTGACCAATCTATGCACGAGAAAACTTCTGTTCCTGCATTGATCGAAGAAATCTACACATTCTTACGTCAAGCTGATGCGAAAGAACTGAACGACCTGTTCCGCGCACTTAAAAAAGCTCAAGACGCTGGTGATACAGCTAAAGCTGCTGAAATCACTTCACAAATCGACAACTTCCAAACTCACGTTGTGCCAATCATTGCGGACATCGACGCTGGTTTCGGTAACGAAGAAGCAACTTACTTATTAGCTAAGAAAATGATCGAAGCGGGTGCTTGTGCACTTCAAATCGAAAACCAGGTTTC
>NZ_DCRI01000107.1:87118-96619 GCF_002324975.1 Acinetobacter sp. UBA1496
TTAGACACTCAAGAAATTGATATCTCTGAAGCACAAGAAGACGAAATCCTGATCAAGCGTGATGGTAAACTTCACCGTCCTAAACGTCTTGCTTCTGGTCTATACCAGTTCCGTGAAGGCACGCAAATCGACCGCGTTGTACTTGACTGCGTAACTAGCTTACAAAACGGTGCTGACCTACTTTGGATCGAAACTGCGACTCCAAACGTTGCTGAAATCGCTCACATGGTTAACCGTGTACGTGAAGTTGTGCCAAATGCGAAACTTGTTTACAACAACTCTCCATCATTCAACTGGACACTGAACTTCCGTCAACAAGCGTACGACCGTTGGGTTGCTGAAGGTAAAGACGTATCTGCATACGACCGCGCTAAATTGATGAGCGCTGAGTACGACGATTCTGAATTGGCTGCTGAAGCTGACGAAAAAGTACGTACATTCCAAGCAGACGCTTCTCGTGAAGCAGGCGTGTTCCACCACTTGATCACTCTGCCTACTTACCACACAGCTGCTCTTTCTACTCATGAGCTTGCTCAAGGTTACTTCGGTTCTGAAGGTATGTTGGCTTATGTTGCTGGCGTACAACGTAAAGAAATCCGCGGTGGTATCGCTTGTGTGAAACACCAAGCAATGGCTGGTTCTGACATCGGTGACGACCACAAAGAAATCTTCGCTGGTGACAACGCGCTTAAAGCGGGTGACGATGCGAAAAACACAATGAACCAATTCTCTGCTTAATCAGCTCTGAATCGATTCTAAAAAAACCCTGCGCAAGCAGGGTTTTTTTATGCCTAACATAAAATGAATAACCCTATAAATTGTTGAAACAGCTAGATGAAAGGCAAAAGCTTCATATTTTCTTCATGATTCAATTTTATACATATTTTTCTGTGATCAAGCCTTGCATTCCCTAGGCCACTGCCTGAATATCCTTAAGCTGACTCAATAATGCAACGCTTTCCATAATTCATTAAATTCAAAGTGATTCAGACTTATGCTGTCTAAGTTTTTCATTCATCGTCCTATTTTTGCAGGTGTACTGGCCATTGTGGTCATGGCCATTGGACTTTTTGCGGTGATGAATTTACCTGTCGAACGTTATCCGGATATTGCACCGCCACGTATTACTGTGGCAACAACTTATACTGGTGCATCTGCAGAAACGGTAGAAGAGAGCGTGACCCAGGTGCTGGAACAGCAAATTAAAGGTATCGACCGCTTGCTGTATTTCAGCTCCAGTAGTGATTCTTCAGGTCGAAGCCGGATCAGCATCAGTTTTGAAAATGGCACCGATCCAGATACAGCACAAGTACAGGTTCAAAATGCGATTAACGGGGTTCTCAATCGTTTGCCTGACGATGTCCAGCGACAGGGCGTGAATGTCTTCAAATCTCTTGGCGATACCCATATGGTCATCGGTCTGTATGATGAATCACGGCGTAGTAGCAATATTGAACTATCTGATTATTTGACCACGCATCTGGAACAGGATATTTCCCGAATTGATGGCATTGGGGAAGTGGATGTTTTTGGTTCACAGTTCGCGATGCGCATCTGGCTGAATCCAGCAAAATTAAAACAATATAACCTGATGCCAAGTGATGTGCGGGCAGCGATTGAATCACAGAATACTCAGGTGGCAGCCGGTGCAATTGGGGACTTGCCGACAGTCGATGATCAGTATCTGAATGCCAAAGTCACATCAGGCAGCCGTTTAAAAACAGTCGAAGAATTTGAAAATATTATTGTGAAGTCTGCCCGGGACGGGAGCTTTATCTATTTAAAAGATGTTGCACGGGTAGAATTGGGTGCGGAAAATTATCAGTCATATAGCACTACCAATGGCTATCCTTCTGCCGGTCTGGGCATTTCACTAGCCTCCGGTGCCAATGCAATTGCGACGTCGAGTCTGATCAAGGCTGAAATCGAGCGACTTTCCCAGCAGTTGCCGGAAGGCTATAAAATTGCTTATCCGCGTGACAATACCCCGTTTGTCAAAGAATCGATTAAAGAAGTCGTTAAAACTTTATTCGAGGCGGTCATTCTGGTCGTCATCGTGATGTTTATCTTCCTGCAAAACTGGCGTGCGACCTTAATTCCGACTGTAACTGTGCCTGTAGTTTTACTCGGAACCATGGCGGTACTTTATGTTTTGGGACTGAGTATTAATACGCTGACTTTGTTTGCCTTAGTACTGGCGATTGGCTTGCTAGTCGATGATGCTATTGTGGTGGTAGAGAACGTTGAACGTCTGATGCATGAGCAGCAACTTACAGCCAAAGCAGCAGCACTGGAATCCATGCAGGAAATCAGCGGAGCACTGATCGGGATTACCCTGGTTTTAACCGCGGTCTTTATTCCCATGGCGTTCTTTGGTGGCTCAACCGGGGTGATCTATCGTCAGTTCTCGATTACGCTCGTGGCAGCGATGTCTCTGTCGCTGATGGTCGCACTGATTCTGACACCTGCACTTTGTGCGCTGATTTTGAAACCGAATCCAAAACCTGCCAAGTGGGCGAGTTGGTTTAACCAGAAACTGGATGATTTGAAGCATCGTTATCTGAAAGTTTCTAATGTCACTCTACAACATAAGGCCATTAGCCTGGTGCTTTTTGCCGGGTTGATCTGTGTATTTGCTTTATTCTACCGCGCCTTACCTACCAGCTTCTTGCCGAGCGAAGATCAGGGTATTCTGAATCTGCAGATCCGGCTACAGGAAGGTGCTCCAATGAAAAACACCATTCAGGTCGGTGAACAGATTCGTCAGTATTTTCTGGAAGAAGAAAAGGACAATATCGACTTGGTCATGTTACGTTATGGCCGTAACTTCTCAGGTACCGGTCAGAACCTGGCGACCGGTTTTGTAGCCTTAAAGCATTGGGATGACCGTTCAGGAGAAGAAAATACTGCGCAGGCGATTCGTGAACGTGCCATGAAGCATTTCCGTAGTAACCGCGATGCCCAAGTCAATATCAGTATGCCGGCTTCAGTGAATGGTTTAGGTCAAACCGACGGCCTGGATTTCTGGATTCGTGATATTAACGGTAATGGCCGTGAGTATCTGGAAGAACAGTTCCAGAATATGCAGGCTGGCGCAGCTCAATATAGGAGCTTTGAAAATCTGGATAAGCGCTCTAATCCGGAAAAAGCCGAACTGAAAGTCAATATTGACCAGAAACAGGCCATGGCCAATGGTCTGAGTCAATCCGCAATTAACAGTACGCTTTCAGCGGCTTGGGGCGGTAATTATATTAATGACTTTATTGATCGTGGCCGGATTAAACGGGTGATTATGCAGGGTGATGCAGAATTCCGTTCCAAACCTGAAGATCTGACACAATGGCATGTACGTAATGACCTGAACGAGATGGTGCCTTTTAGTAATTTCGCTCAGGTGGACTGGAGTGGTGGTCCCGAGGTAGTCAACCGTTTTATGGGCTATACCTCGCTACAAATGCAAGCGGATATGGTCAAAGGTTCCAGTTCTGGTGAAGCGATGCAAGATGTTGAAAATCTGGTGGCAGAACAGGATGGCATTGACGTGGTCTGGAGCGGTTTATCCTTTGAGGAAAAACAATCCAGTAATCAGGCAATCTGGCTTTATCTGGTATCGATCGGTTTTATTTTCCTGTGTTTGGCTGCTTTATATGAAAGCTGGACGATTCCGACTGCGGTCATGTCCGCGATTCCTTTAGGGATTGGTGGGAATATCATTTTTAGTTTTCTGGCAGATTTTCCGAATGATATTTACTTCCAGATTGCTTTGCTGACCACGATTGGTCTGTCCTGTAAGAATGCAATTTTAATTGTAGAGTTTGCGGCATTGGCTCAGGAAAAAGGTAAATCGGTAGTTGAAGCTGCACTTGAGGGTGCGTCATTACGCTTGCGTCCAATCTTAATGACCTCTCTGGCCTTTGGTGCTGGTATTTTGCCACTGGTCTTTGCTTTTGGTGCAGGTGCAGCCAGTCGTCGTGAGATTGGAATCAGTGTTTTTGGTGGAGTGATCTTCGGAACGATACTGGTACTGATTTTTATTCCATTTATGTACGTTTTAATTCGCCAAATGACGACGAAGAAATCACGTACCTAATATCAATACAAAATATTGAGCTCAAAAATCCTCGTTATGACGGGGATTTTTTGTCGAAATTAAAGAGCTAAAGATTGGCTTATATTTAAGCATGGTGTAAAAATTGCTATAGAAATCATCTATTCATGGCGTGTGCACTCTAAAGATGCATTTGATGGAGATTTCTAATTTATGTTGTCGCGCTTTTTTATTTATCGTCCCAAGTTTGCAGCGGTCATTGCAATTTTAATGATGGCCCTTGGGGTATTTGCACTTCAAAAAATTCCCATTGAACATATGCCAAATATGGATACGCCAGCTTTAGGCGTTTCCGCAGGTTATCGTGGTGCATCGGCTGAAACAGTTGAGCAATCGTTGACCCAGATTCTGGAACAGGCGATAAAAGGCATTGAAGGTCTGGAAACCTTTCACTCCAGCAGTTCGGTGGGACGGGCTCAACTTACGCTGCAATTTGAGCAAGGGGTCGATCTTGATCAAGCCCAGTTACAGGTTCAAAACGCCGTCAATGGCGTATTGAGCCGCTTACCTGAAGAGACGCAGCAGGGCGGAGTCAATGTTTATAAATCAGGGTATGACCAGTTTGCACTGTTAAGTTTATATGATGAGAGTGGGCAGAGTAGCGTCACCGAACTTTCAGATTATTTGATGGTGCATGTGGAACCGCGTTTGTCACGTATCGAAGGTGTGGGGGAAATTGACCTGTACGGTGCAGGTTATGCCATGCGGATCTGGCTAAATCCGCATAAGTTGCAGCAGTTTAACCTGATGCCAAGCGATATTCGCAATGCCATTGAAACCCAGAACGCACCCCTAGCTTCAGGCGCAATTGGGGGTTTGCCGACGATGCAGGATCAATATCTCAATGCCAAGGTCAGTGCGGGTTCACGTTTAAGCAGCGTGAAAGAATTTGAGAATATTATTGTTAAAACCACGGATTCCGGTTCATTGCTGTACTTAAAAGATGTGGCACGGGTAGAACTAGGTGCAGAGAGTTATAACCACATTAACTATACCAACGGACAGCTCTCTTCAGCTTTATCGATTACTTTGGCGCCACGGAGTAATGCCATTGCAGTTTCCAAACAGATTCAAGACGTATTAAAAAACGCTCAGGCCAATTTGCCACCGCACTATCAGTTGCAAATGACCATGGACAAAACTCCATTTATCACCAGCTCAATTGAACAGGTAGCTAAAACTCTAGTTGAAGCCATTATTCTGGTCATTGTGGTGATGTTTATCTTCCTGCAAAACTGGCGTGCCACGATTATTCCGGCCGTTACGATTCCGATTGTGGTTTTGGCAACCTTTGCTGTGCTGTATGTCTTGGGTATGACTCTGAATAACTTTACCTTGTTTGCCCTGATCTTGGCCATCGGTCTGCTAGTCGATGATGCCATTGTAGTGGTGGAAAACATTGAACGCCTGATGCAGGACGAACATCTGGATGCCAAAGCGGCTGCCTTAAAATCCATGCAGGAAATGAGCGGGGCACTGGTCGGTATTACGCTGGTACTTACTGCAGTATTTATCCCGATGGCTTTCTTTGGCAGTATCACTGGAGTGATTTATCGTCAATTTTCTATCACTTTGGTGGTAGCGATGTTGCTGTCTTTATTCGTGGCCTTGGTGATTACCCCAACATTTGCGGCACAACTCCTCAAACGCAAACCTTATCAGGCTCGCTGGGCACAGCGCTTTAACCATGGCATGGATCAGCTCAATGCCAGTTACCAAAAAGTTTCAGCTCGAAGCATGCAATTGAAATTCACGATGTTGGCACTGTTTGGTGTGTACATAATGGGCTTCGGCTGGGTATATAAGTATTTGCCGGAAGGATTGATGCCCACTGAAGACATGGGTTTTGCTATGGGGCAGATTGTCATGCCTGGCAATGCACCGCGTACAGAAGTCGAACAAGTCGGGCGTGAAGTACAAGATTATTTGATGAAACATGAATCGGAACGCATTCAGAGTGTAGGTGTCTGGTATAGTGGCAACAATGTCGGTGTAGGTCCGTATCGTGGGCAGCTTTTTGTGGTATTAAAAGACTGGGCTGAGCGCAAAAATCCTGAAGATTCGGTCTTTGCTATTGTCGATCGAGCACAGAAACACTTTGCCAATCATGCCAATGCCCAAATTTTCTTTATGGCACCTTCCATGTCAAGTAATGGTCGTGTAGTCGATTTCTGGTTGCAAGACCTGGATTATAAAGGGGCTGAATTTTTACAGGAGGCATTTGGCCAGATTGAAGCGCGTGCCCAAGGCAAATCATCGATTGAATTTTTACAGCTGGATCAACCTAAAGAAAGTGCTGAGCTGAATATCAAACTTGATGCAGAACGTGTGTTAAAGCATTCCATTCCTCAGCAAAATGTAAACAGTACTTTGGCTGCAGCATGGGGTGGAACTTACATCAATGACTTTATTGATCGCGGGCAGATTAAACGTGTGATTATGCAGGGTGAGGCAGAATACCGTTCCAAACCTGAAGATCTGGCCTTCTGGCATGTACGCAATCAAAAAGGTGAAATGCTGTCATTTAACCAGTTCAGTAGTCTGAATTGGCAGGGCGGGCCGAACAGTATTAACCGTTATATGGGCTATAACGCTGTTCCAGTCTATGCAGGGATTCCAAAGGACAAGTTTTCCAGTCAGACCATGCAGGATGTTGAAGCATTGGTAGATGCCCAGGAAGGTGTGAATCTGGCCTGGAGCGGAGCCGCATTGGAAGAAAAGCGCAGCAGCGGTCAGGCGATTTTTCTTTATGTGATTTCGATTGCCTTTATTTTCCTGTGCTTAACCGCTTTATATGAAAGTTGGACCATTCCTGCGGCCGTGATCAGTGCCATCCCATTGGGCGTAGGCGGCAGTATCTTATTTTGCTGGGTCTTTGGTTTCGCCAATGATATCTTTTTTCATATTGCCTTGCTGACGACGATTGGTCTGTCCTGTAAAAATGCCATTTTGATTGTGGAGTTTGCTGCACAGGCAGAGAAAGCAGGAAAAACAGCTATAGCTGCAGCTTTAGAGGGAGCAAGTTTACGCTTGCGGCCTATTCTCATGACTTCTATTGCTTTTGCTGCGGGAGTAATCCCTTTGATTTTCGCTTCTGGGGTCAGTGCGATCAGCCGTCAGGAAATTGGTGCCAGCGTTTTGGGCGGGGTCATTTTTGCGACTATTCTGGTGTTATTCTTTATCCCATTTATGTATGTGTTAATCCGAAACCTGTTTCGTGTCAAAGCAACAAATAAAGTTATACAAATCAATCAGGAAAATGAGGAATACTCACTCTAGGGCGGGTATGTTTCATACCTGCATGGAATGATGGTAGGGAAATGCAGCACCAAGAAAAAATACAGCAACTACATGAGACTCTGCTGACAGGGGAAAATAATATTCATCAGCTTTTACAAAAGCTGAATATTGCCGATCAGGCCAGAATTTTGTCTGAACTTGGACCAGCGGAACGCTGTCACCATTTCAGGCAGCTGGAACGTCAGGCAGAAGTACTGGAGTACTTGCCACTGGCCATGCAAATCCAGCTGGCCTATCAATTTCCTCTGGAGCAACTGGCCAGTCTGATGGATGCCATGCATTCCGATGACTTCATTGATTTATACAAGCAGATGCCCTGTGAAGTGCAGCAGCAGTTACTTGGCAAATTATCCACCCAGTCGCTACAAACCCTGCGAGAGCTGCATGCTTATCCGGAAGAAACTGCCGGTGCATTAATGAGTTCAGACTTCGTCACGCTTGCTCCCGAGTTGAGCATGACTGAAGCGATTGAAACGCTACGTGATATTGCGGGGAATCATGACACCTTATATCTGATCTATATTGTCGATGAAAAACAGCATCTGCTCGGCGTAATTTCCTTGCGACAAATTATTCAGGCACGGCCGGATGCCACTATTAATGAGGTCATGACCACAGATGTAGTCTATGCCACGGTAGATGAGGATCAGGAGCAGGTCGCCCGTACCTTGGCCTATTATGATTTTATCGCCTTGCCTGTGGTCGACGCGACCCAGAAGCTGGTCGGGATTATTACTTATGATGATGCCATGGATATTGCAGAGGCAGAAAGCACCGAGGATATTTTAAAATCCGGTGCAGTGACGCCTTTGAATGAGCTGAGCCTGAAAACTGCACCGATTCTCAGACTGTATCAGAAACGGGTATTCTGGCTGGTTATTCTGGTGTTTGGCAGTCTGCTCTCCGGAATCGGGATTGCCCATTTTGAAGATATTATTTCCACCCATATTGTGCTGGTATTTTTCTTGCCATTGTTGGTGGGAAGTGGGGGGAATGCTGGCTCACAATCTGCCACCCTAATGGTGCGTGCCTTGGCAACAGGCGATGTGCAGTTTAAGGACTGGTTTAGCTTGCTTGGTCGTGAATCTCTAGTTGCCTTATGTCTGGGTGGAACGATGGCCATTGCAGTATC
Organism: Acinetobacter sp. UBA1496; assembly: GCF_002324975.1. Taxonomy (NCBI): domain Bacteria; kingdom Pseudomonadati; phylum Pseudomonadota; class Gammaproteobacteria; order Moraxellales; family Moraxellaceae; genus Acinetobacter; species Acinetobacter sp. UBA1496. Next base: position 95,659 of record NZ_DCRI01000107.1, read on the forward strand.
AATTCTGGGTTATATTCGAGGCGACTGGATGGTCGCTGTTGTACTCGCTTTAAGTATGTTAGGTATTGTACTGATGGGATGTCTAATCGGCATGAGTTTACCCTTTATTCTCAATAAATTGAAAATGGACCCAGCCAGTGCATCAGCACCTCTGGTGACTTCAATTTGTGATGCCACCGGGGTGATTATTTACTTGTTTATTGCCTCTCAATTATTGTTTTAAATACTTAGCAATTACAGCTTAAATAGAAAAAATACTTTATGCTCAATTACATCAGTCTCATTTCTGGAAGAACCTATGCCTGATCCCGGACAGAAAAATAAACTGAGCCAACAGGATGTCATTCGGCTGGAGCGGGATCTGGCCAAGTTCGCCAATATGATGGATTCGGTGGTACGGATTCCATTTACCAAGCAGGGCGTCGGGGCAGATGCTGCTTTGAGTACCATTCCGGTAGCAGGAGATATCGCAGGTTTTGTATTGACCAGTTATGCGATTTATAAAGCCCGTCAGATCGGGGTATCGAATGAAAAATTAAAGCCAGTCCTGAAAATGGCCGTCATGGATGCTGTGGTCGGCTTTATTCCTGTAGCGGGAACAATATTTGATATTTTCATTCGTCCTAGCCGTAAGGCACTGGATATTGTGCATCAGCATATCCGGGACGAATACCAGATCCGTACCGATCATCATGTGGTGCATCCATTTCTGCATGAAAGTCTGGAACGCAGACAACAGCAATCCGCTTTCTGGCGTAATCCTGTGGTGGCCTGGATCTGGATTCATCTGCCAGATCTTTTAGGAACTTTCTTCTTGATTCTGTTAATTATGGCTATTGGCTGGGGCACAATGCAGCTTTTTCAATGGTTTAAAGCCTGAAGGTTTATCAATATAAACTTAATAAAAAAGCCTGCATTCGCAGGCTTTTTTCTATCAAGCAATGTCCCGTCCTGAAATAAG
>NZ_DCRI01000005.1:0-398 GCF_002324975.1 Acinetobacter sp. UBA1496
AATAAAGATCGATATGGTGTGCGTAAGGTCTAGCAACAATTGAAACGTGAAGGTTATGTTATCGCACGTTGTACAGTTGCTCGATTGATGCAGAAGCTAGGTATACAAGGTGTTTGGCATGGTAAGAATAAACAAACCGCCCGTAGCCGAGATGACCAAAAACGAGCAGATGATTTAGTGAAACGTAATTTTAATGCTGATCGACTTGACTAACTGTGGGTAAGTGACTTTACGTATATTCAAACTCATTCAGGCTGGGTCTATACCGCCTTTATTATTGATGTGTTCTCACGAGCAATTGTTGGATGGAAAGTATCTACACGGATGAATATAGATATGGTGCTCGATGCATTAGAGCAAGCATTGCACGATCGAGGTATGCCAAAGAATGTGATTCA
>NZ_DCRI01000005.1:644-8766 GCF_002324975.1 Acinetobacter sp. UBA1496
TGGTGATTCATACGATAATGTTCTGGCTGAAACGGTGAATGGCTTATACAAAACAGAGGTGATTGAATATTTAAAAGCAGATTGGCAAGGTTTAGCAGATGTATAACTTGCGACACTAAACTGGGTAGATTGGTTCAATAAAAAGCGTGTACACAGTGCACTGGGTTATGTATCGCCTTTTGAGTTTGAAGCAATGTACTATGATAAGATTAACCCGTTAGGTCAGGTGGCCTAACTTAAATAAAAAAGTCTCCGACAAACCCGGTACGGTTCAGATCATCTTATCAATCTAATCCACATGACTGGTTGCCTGTATAAGTCTTCCTTATTCCACTTATTGATCTGAATACTCTTTCATAAGATTACTTTTCCAAATTATTGACTCCATCTCGGTGCATAATATTGATCGCTATCATCCTGCTATTCACCTTGATCTCTAGTCCAAATCTTTAAACTTTTAAACGAAATGAGTGATCTAAAAGTCAGCAAGACTTTCCTTGATCATGGAAAATAATAATACTGCGCAAACCGTGAACAATAGCCCGATCAAAGCAAATAAAGGATCCTGATAAATAAGACCTAAAACCATGAGAGAAACAGCAAGGATGACAAGGAAAATAATGCCGCATATTTTAAAGAGATACATATCCACAACCTAAAGCAAAAGCTATGCTTTCAAGAAGCAATTTTTGCTCCTTTTTTAAATAATTTTTATGTTTATTATCTATATAAATTGATCAATATTCTATTTATTGGTACGAAGCTAGTATATGAAATACCGATCTACTCAGTAATCATATTTCGAACAAAATTCAGAAATTTAGACATTAAAAAGCCACCCTAAAGAGTGGCTCAATGATTAAATGTTTTTATTGATATTCGATTATAGCGGTCACTATTTTCAAATAAAAATTTTAATAAATATTCTTTCTTTACCCGAAATAATCTCGACATGCATTCCTCCATGAAAGGTCAAAATATTCCTGATCTATCTGCCGTCTTTCAATCAGCACAATATTTTTATTTACTACAATAAACCTCCGATGTTTCATTTCATTCGTAGATTTATCTCTGAAACTAAGCTCACCACATTCTCCCTCTTGTTGATGAAATTGAACCAGATCTGAATTCGGTAAAGCATTCCTTACCATTTCCCTAAATTTTTTTAGATCCTCATCCTGTAGGATCTTAGAGTCAGCTTCTTGCTGTGTATTTGGTTGACTACACCCCAGAAGTATTAAAGCTACAAGAGGCAAGATAATTAGTTTTTTCATAAGCTGTCCTCCTGAGAAAGAGGATCACATTATTTTTAAAGTATGGCTATTATTAAAATGAATAGTTTTGTAAACCATTCAACTTTATCAATAAATTTAATCAGGAAAATTTAGAATAGATGAAAAGGAATAATAGCTAAAATAGCTTGCTGTGTCTCTGAAAATAGCAAAGTTCTGAAAATTATATAAGACTTGCCAGAGATGGCTCTACTGAAAGAATAGGAGACCTCACAACCTTCTCTTGCTAGTGGTGAGGTCCTTTCAAGCGATTATTCAACAGAATTTGGTGCTTGACTGTCTACCTGTTCATTCTGAGGAGCAGCATTGTTTGAACTGTCCTTTTTGTATTTCATTTTTTTATAACAATAACCTGCAAGTACACCGGCACCAATTAACGTTAATAACTTCATTTTTCACCTCATGCTCATAATTGCAAGCCTATATAACTAACATCTATATTTGTAGCTTTCCAAAGCCATTTAGAGTGTTTTTTTAAATAAAAAGTTAAATTATGTATATCTATATAGATCAAATAAAATTTTAATCTTTTCATAATATTAAATTTACTTAAAATATTCTTGAGTTAAATATTTTTAGGCTCTAAATATATACTTATAAAATAAAAATCCTGCTTGCTGATTAAAATTCAACTTACGATATTCAAATTGTTTTGAACTTATTTCTCTTATATTTTAATTCTCATGATAGATCATCATGAGAGCGTTCTCCCATGTGTTCAAACTATGAATTTCCCTCAAAACATCGTCTCTCTTTATTAGACATTCATGAAGAGCAACTTGAACTAGATATGAAAACGCATGTATATCCTTTGGCTCCCGCTCCCATCATTATGCGCGGTGCTGACGAGTTTGAACTGGATATCGCACGTTTCGGACTTATCCCTTCCTGGGCCAAAGAATTAAAATTTGGTCGGCATACTTATAATACCCGGACTGAAACGGTTGCCTCAAAAGCAAGTTTTCGGCATGCCTGGAAAAACAATCAGTTTGCCTTGGTACCTGTAGATACGTTCTATGAACCCAAATACATTGATGGCAAATCTCATTGGTATGCAATATCTCGTGAAGACGGCGATCCTTTTACTGTTGCAGCCATTTATGATGATGCAATCATTGAGGGTGAAAAAGTTCGGTCTTTTTCAATGCTTACGATTAATGCAAATCAGCATCCTTTTATGAAACAATTCCATAATCCGAATGATGAAAAACGCTCGATTATTGTGATACCGGAAGAGTCAAGACAGGATTGGCTGCACTGCGATCATGAGGAAGCAAGTGAGTTTTTCTTCGAAATGCGGGATGAATTTATTGCAAAGCCGCGAGATCCCCGTTTGTCGGAAAATTGAAATATAAAAGCAATTTAATCACTCATATCTGATTTTAAAGCATTTAATTTGTTTGTATAAAAATAAAGCAATCATTACAATCTTGATTAATGTAACAACAATCAAGAAGTAGCAGATTTATGACAAATTCGCATGGGGGCTTTAGAATTGGTGCAGGCAGAAAAAAGGTCGAAGAAACCAAAGTAATTCGTGTACCTGAATCTAAAGTCCTAGATATCAAAGCATACTTAAAATCACTTAAAAAAGAAAATGAAATCAGTGATATTCGCCAGTTTGATCCCGTTACTCAAATGGAAATTCCTTTAGTTACTGAACGTGTTCAGGCTGGTTTTCCCTCACCCGCACAAGACTATATTGATAAAAAACTCGATCTGAATGAATTCCTGATCAATAACGCCAATGCCACTTTCATTGTTCGTGCCAATTCGCTGTCGATGCTGAATGCAGGTATTGATATCAATGATGCTCTGATTGTAGATCGTAGCATTGAAGCGCAACACCGAGATATTGTGATTGCCTGTGTAGATAGCGAGTTTACGGTCAAACGGCTGATTGTCGATGTAAAAGGTTGCTGGCTAAAAGCCGAGAATGACGACTATCCCGATATTCATCCTGTAGAAGGTCAGCAATTTGAAATCTGGGGTGTGGTCACCAACGTCATTAAAAAATTCAGATGAAATATCAGCAGGAAATCTATGCGCTGATTGATGTCAATAACTGCTATGTCAGTTGCGAGCGCCTATTCAGTCCGAAACTGAATCATGTACCTGTGATCGTGTTATCAAATAACGACGGCTGTGTAGTTTCACGTTCGCAGGAAGCAAAAGATCTCGGCATTAAAATGGCTGTTCCACTCTTCCAGATTCGCGATATTGTCGAACAGCATCAAGTTCAGGTGGTATCCAGTAACTATGCGCTATATGCAGAAATGTCCAAACGCTTTCATTCCATTCTATCTGAATATGTAGCACCTGGTGAACAGGAAGTTTATTCCATAGATGAATGCTTTCTGAAAATTACAGCTTATGCAAAAAATCATGATTTAACAGAATATGGTCAGGATATGCGACGGCGTATTTTGCAATGGATTGGCCTACCCGTTTGTGTAGGCATTGGCCGTTCCAAAACCGAAGCTAAATTAGCCAACTATATGGCCAAGAAAGCCAAACGCTTTGATGGGGTTTGCGATCTTTCTTCTATGAATCAAAAATATAGAAATTACTTCTGGAGCTTGATTGATGTTGCTGAAGTCTGGGGGGTTGGGTGCCAGCAGAGTAAAAAGTTAAAGAACTTAGGTATACATACCGTTCTTGATTTAGCTCAGGCTAATTGTCATCGAATCGGAAAATTATTTCCAGTTGTTATGCAAAGAACTGTGATGGAATTACAGGGAGTTTGCTGTATTGAACTTGAACAGACGTGCCAGCCCAAGAAGCAGATTATTTCTTCACGCTCATTTGGTTCCCGAGTGACGGATCTTGAAGCTTTAACGGAAGCTATGAGTGATTACCTGCAAAATGCTGTCAAACGCTTAAGAGAAGATCAATCCTTATGTGGTTGCATCATTGCTTTCGCGCAATCCAATCTTTTTGACAAGAACAGATCCTTTTATCATAAATCTATCAATATCGCTTTTCCTGAACCCACTGATTCCGCTGTTGTAATGAACCGGGCATTGATGCAACAGATGCATGAGCTGTTTTCAGAAGGTGTAGAGTTTAAAAAATGCGGGGTTATTTTAACGGCGCTTGAACCTAAATCGGCCTATGTCTATGACTTACTCTCTGATCATGCTCAGATCGAGAGAAATGAGAAGCTTCAACAAGCGCTAGAAAAAGTAAAAGAAAAATTTGGCGATCAAAAGCTGGCAATTGGAGCAACTAAAATGCCTGACCGGAGCTGGGCCATGTCTCAACAGCATCTAAGCCAGAATTATTTTAGTTGGGATGGACTGTTAAAGATTGATCATTAATTTCATCTTCCCAGTAAGGTGAAGCAGAAATTTTCCGAGACTTAAATCAAAATCTAAAAAGCCCTAAATTTAATTAGGGCTTTCTGATATTCATATCTTACTTTTGCTCCCTCAGCGGATGCTCAGGCTCTGCATTAGGCTTTTTCTCAGGCTTTACACCCTTATAGGTTGCTTGATTGCCTTTATCATCATTAGATTCTTTTTGCGGATTATCTTCTTGCTCTGTTTGGTGGTCTGCATGAGTTGTCATATATATTCCCTTTTCTCTAGATGCTTAGAAAATTATTAGGACATATAAGGTTAAACATCAATAATATTTATGTTTTCCATACATTTTAATAAACATATATTCTTCTAATCCGAGCTTATATAGACTTCTTGTTCTAATCTAAATCTGTCTGGCTGTGCAACCTGCTTTCAGGAAACACAGCTCATATATCTTAAAATTTGGTTTCTTATTACTTAAAAGAAAGTATCTGCAGAAACATTAAAACGTTCAGACAAAGCTTTAATATGACGGATATTGAGCTGACGTTTACCGTTCAGGATTTCTGAAATGACCGACTGGGTAGCTATATCAGATAGGTCTGATTGGCTTAGGCCATGCTGTTCCATCAGGAAAGCCAATGCAGTACGTCCATCGCCTTCTGGCATCGGCAAATGCTCATGCTCGTAAGCTGAGACTAAGTCACCCAGTTGAAGAATCAGCCCCATTAAGGGATGCGACTCATCATCACCTACAATATCCAGAAGTTCATCTAAAGCTTCAGTAAGGGTATTAAAGTCTTCTTCAGTTTCTGGCTTGCTAAGCAATGGTGCAACATAACGCCAGTGATCAACGGCCTGTTTAATCATTGCATTCATATTAAGCCTCCTTCCAATGACCTTTGTCATATTCCTGATGGGATAAGACATGGCGAATATAGACACGTTTTGCCTGATACATCACAACTGCGATCAACCTGATCTTGTTGCCACCAATATCAAAGACATGAAATTTCCCGACTTTATCGACTGCGGGAAATAATCGCTTCATGTCGGCAAAATCCTTAGGATCATTGGCCTTGATAAGTCGATACCAACCATCCAATGCAGTTTCAGCGTGTGGCCACTTTTGCATTGCTTCCAGAATCCGAGCGTGAGTGATCACATGCATGATTATTTATCGCATTTTGCTATATTGAAAGTATAACCTAAATATCGCATATTGCAATAACGCTTAAAGGATGAATTTAGTTGAGATGAGTATTGTTATGATCAAATCACAAGTTAAAATTAAATAAACCCTTATTTTTAATAATCTTTATTAATTAACTATCAATATTTATAAATTAGCGTGGATATGTTGGTTCTATTTTCAAATAGCAATGATAAAAAAATGAAAACCCCCGTCAATCTAAAATCGAACGGGGGTTCAACATCCATCTAAACCACGAAGGTCTAGAGAGTTAATTTAAATCTTTCAAGCAATCACGACACTTTTTGACTTCGAAATCATCGACTGTATAATCAATTTCAGTCGCACCATGAAGACCAAATAAACAACATATAAATTGGAACATATGTTTCTCCTGACTGTGAACAGCTCGATCATGGATCGAGCTTTGTTGCTTTAAAGATAATGGCTTACAGTTCCACGATTTATTTACCTTGAAACGATTGAATCACTCACCTGTACTGCGATTGCACAGGCAAGCTATAGCCTCTAAATTTGTACACTCTCTTCATGTTTTGGCGCTTGGTCTTTGGTACCGTGATCCTTGCTCATCATCCGGCACATTTTTTCTTTGCAAGATTTAAAGCAACATCCCACCATGACACCCATACCAAATGCACAGATACATCTCATCATAGCTCTAACCTATCTTTTCATGAAAAGAGATATATAAATAACATCTATTCATGTTTCACACTTGAACGTATTTTCAGGTTTTATGTTGTATATGAAAACTTATGTGAAGGATAAATGTCGAAGAATCATTACTTTTTGGCATATTTATGATCTAAAAAATGAGCCCTGCTTAACTGTCTGGATTAAGCAGGGCTTTTTAACTTGCTGATTTTAAATTATTTTATCTGAGTTGTTATAGTGATGATAAAGTACCACTTGTCATGCATCTAATATGTATATGAAATATAGAGGCTTTTTTACCAAATGTTGAATATAGGTTATGTTTTATATTTTATTGGCTATTTTTCATCAACTTAGATGCAATTAAATACAAAAAACTTTGATTCATTCAGCTTTCATTCAATCAAGTGGGTCATAAAAGCAGATATGCAACTTATACATATTGGTAGATATTTTACTTATTTTATCAAAGTCCTTTTCATTTTTTATTTTCTCAGCTGTCAATGAGTTTAAAGGCAGGTGCTCTTTCACTCATTTCTCTTTATAATTTTTCCAATGACTGATAACAATATATTGTTGCCATGAAAATATCATTATTCATAATTGCCCTATTGGCATTGGCCATCACAGGCTGCCAGAAACAACAGGCAGATGTATCAGCTGAACCTGATCCAGCAGTGAAAGCTCAATTTGAAAAATCCGATGCCCGATTGAGTGCTTATTTAGATAAATTAGATTCTTCTACTATTAGTCTTGAGGAAAGAACACATATTTTATGTGAGGATTATCCTAAAGAATATAAAACTCATTATATGCCGGCCCTAATAAAACTGATGCCACAAGCATATGATGAGCAGGAACTACTGAAAGATCTGAAAAATGCGCTCGACTTTTATAAAGTAAAAGCTAATATTCAATGCTGATTTATTCTGAACAATAAAAAACCGCCTTAAAAAAGGCGGTTTTTTGTAGAGATTACACAGCTTAGATATGAGCGCTGCAGCTTTGACTAATCTTATTGATTACGCAAATTTTGCTGCTGGTTATCTTGTTGTGGCTGTTGCTGTTGTTGCTGATTGCGTTGCTGGTCCTGTTGGCCCTGCTGACGCTGTTGGTTTTGCTGTCCTTGCGGCTGTTGTTGTTGCTGGTTCGGCTGTTGCTGATTTTGATTCTGGTTTTGCTGATGTTGTTGGTCTTGCTGTTGCTGTTGTTGTTGGTTCTGTTGGTCTTGCTGATTTTGCTGTTGATTATTAGCCATGATGTAACTCCTTACTATTTGCTTTAAATCGCCGATGATTAGGTTTCGACTTAATATTTACTCTACCTATTTTTAAAAATTCGCCAAGTTGTTACCTGTTACATATTAATTCAATGTAAAAAAAGGTAAGTTAAGTAATTGAAGTCTGGATTTATAAGAAACATAAATTACTTTTAATAATAGAATGAACACATATTGAAAGCTTTCTATCTTTTATAAATTTTATTTTTCATTTAAAGTCATAACTTAATCAAAAAATTGTATGTAAACTTAAATTTAAAATAAAATTTAGAAATACATTTTGATACTTGTATAAAATATGATTATATTTATAAGATATTGAATTTTATTAATTATTTAAAATTATAATTTCTTATACATGGCGAATTCAAACATGAGG
>NZ_DCRI01000027.1:0-14975 GCF_002324975.1 Acinetobacter sp. UBA1496
TGACCATGCGTAAAGAGAGTTTGAATAGAGATTTGATCATTAAACAGCATTGAGTAGCGGTATCAGAGTAAGTTTGATTTCGACCTTGCTTGCCTTGTGGTTGTGCATACCACTGAGTGTTTGGATCAAACCAAATGGAAATATTACCTCGGTTAATGAGGGCACGATTGTAGGAAGACCAGTTAGTTGTACGATAGATTTTAGGAGCAGGTTTATTCATATTGAAATTATAGGACTGAATAATCTTTCTAGGCTAGGTTTATGCAACAAAGCCGCCACAAAGACAGAAACCCCCGGCATTACTTTTAGATCATCCGGATGACGGCCATATTTAGCCAGGCGCCCTTTGACATCACGGTAGAAGGCTCGAGCATCAGCTAAACTTTGCTGGGCGGTAAAAATCACTTCGGCATATTTGGCGGCCAGTTCACGTCCATCTTCAGACTGACCTGCCTGAACAATCACTGGATAGCCCTGTGGCGGACGAGGGACATTCAGTGCACCTTGGACATTAAAATATTTGCCACTATGAAGTGGTTCGTACTGTTTAGATGCATCAAAGAAATGACCGTTTTCTTTGTCATAGAGGAATGCATCATCTTCCTAGGAGTCCCAGACCATCTGCAAGGAAATAAGCATCAAACAGGCCGCGTTCAGCAGTTTTCGCCAATTCAATCGCATAATCGATGCTTAAATGCTCCTGAGGACGAGATTCAGGATGGCACCAACCTGCCGCATGTTGCGAAGTCGTTGGAATAAAAGCACCCAGTTTAATTTGTCGTTTAGCCATGAGAAGACCTTGTGTTTTTATACAATACACTGCTTATAACAAGGATCTTCATGGCTGAAAAATATAATAAAAATGAATCCATATAAAAAATATGGATTAAGCAGGAAATACGCTATTTAGAGGTGCTTTGCTAAGGTTTATCCAGTAGTCCAAGCTGGAAGATTAAACCAGTGCCTCGATGGTTTTTTTCTTCCAGATAAACTGGTAATACAAGCCTTGCATAATACAAAGACAGACAAATGCCAAGGCATAACCATACCAAATCCCTTGTAAACCCCACCAGCGGCTGAACATATAGGCAGCTGGTACTTCAATGCCAATAATGGCAATGATATTGATCAACATCGGGACTGTCACTGTGCCACTGGCCCGCATGATCGAAGCAAAAATTGCGCTAGCACCAAAGAACAGAATCGACCATAAGACAATGAAGAGAAGTTGCTGACCTAGGACCACGACCTGCGGGTCAGTGATAAACAAAGCCATGAGATATTTAGAAAACAGATAAGCTAGAATTACCAGACTACCTGTGAACAAGATATTCATACTTAAGGCAGTTCGAGTCACTTTATTGAGCAAATCATTTTTACCAGCACCAATGGCCTGTGCCCCAAAGACTGAAGCTGCAATGGCAATAGAAAGAGCAGGGAACTGAATATAATTCAGTACCTGATTCACGGCACCATAGGCCGCCGTCGCTTCTGCACCATAACGGTTGACCAGACCCACAATGACCAGACCAGCGACTGAAGTTGTGACCATTTGAACCCCGGTTGGAATACCTAAGCGCAGGATAATCTTGCTGAGCTGGGGCTGATGACGAATATCTTTGATTAAAGCCCAGTCTGGTTTTAGAGGGTGACGTTTATAATTTAAATAGAGAATAAGAAATAACAGTACAGCCAAGTTACCCAGAATGGTTGCAATTGCTGGAGAGATGATCCCCATCTTAGGAAAACCAAAATAACCCGCGATCAGGACCGGTGTCACTACCAAGCCTACACCAATCGTTAGGGCAGAGGCAAACAGTGGCGTAGTACTGTCTCCAACCCCGCGTAAAATTGAAGTATAAATAATATAAATAAAAATCAGAGGACTACCAGCCAGCATCCATTGTACATAAGGTAAAGACAGGTGCATCACATCCGGATCTGTACCTAATAATTGCAAGATATTTTCAGCAAAAAATACACCCAATAGGGCAATCAGGCTGCCACCAATCAACGTCATAAACAGGGTAGAGCCAACTACACAGCGCACTTTTTCAAGATTTCTGGCACCCCAAGCTTGTCCTACCAGAACCGTAGAACCTGCAGAGAGACCAATCACAAAGGCCATCAGACAGAACAGAATCGGGAAAAATACTGCAACTGCAGCAATCGCTTGCACGCCCAACATTTGCCCCACAAAAACAGTATTAATCGTACCGGACAGGCTTTGCAGGATGTTGGTAACCACCAGCGGTAACAGGAAAATAAAAAATGTTTTCCATAAATTCTGCTGGTGAACCAATGCTTGCTGTGCCATATGACATCCTGTTCTTGATTTTTCATATATTTATCAGGACTAAATTATCCTTGATCAGCATCAAGAACGCTTTAGCTTTTCAGTAACCAATAAGTCTATTTTTTTAAACTTTGGAAAGAATATGTGCTGCTTCTATCAAGGTTTCATCTTTTTTGGCAAAGCAGAAGCGCAATAAGTGTAAATCTTTAGGCGGCTCCTGATAAAACGCTGATACCGGAATCGCCACAACACCGTGTTGTTCCGCCAGATAGTGACACATCGACAGTGCATCCAGATCAGGACGAATTTCACTGTAATCCAGATTCTGGAAATAGGTGCCTTGTGACGGCGTCCAGTGAAAACGGGAATCTGTCAGTGCATGATTAAACAGATCCCGTTTGGCCTGATAAAAACCGGACAGCTCATGAATATGTTCAGAATGTAGTTGCATATATTCGGTCAGAGCCACCTGAATTGGGGTCACGCCACAGAAGCTGACAAACTGGTAAATCTGTCTGAACATCTGCATTAAGGCTGGTGGTGCAACACAGAAACCGGTTTTCCAGCCGGTCACATGAAAGGTTTTACCAAAAGAACCAATCACAAAACTGCGTTCACGGAGTTCCGGAAATGATGCTGCAGAATGATGACGAACTTCATCAAATACCAGATGTTCATAGACTTCATCGGACAGAACCACGATATTACGATCACAAATCAGTTCAATCAGCTGCTGCCAGTCTTGCTCTGTCCATACCGTTCCGGTGGGATTATGCGGTGTATTCACTACAATCATGCGGGTACGGTCATTGATTGCATCTTTGACCTTATTCCAGTCCACAGAAAAACCAGGATATTCTAGAGCGATATGTACCGGTTTGGCACCGACCAGCTTCACGCTTGGCGCATAGCTGTCATAACTGGGATCAAAAATAATGACTTCTTCACCTGCTCGTACCGTTGCCTGAATTGCACAGAAGATTGCAATCGTTGCACCAGGAGTAATGGTGATTTCATCTACCGGATCTAGAGTGAGCCGGTCACGATGCTGATAAAGATCAGCGACCAGCCCACGTAATACTGGTAAACCATCACCCGGTGCATATTGATTAAAACCATTTTCAACCGCCCGACTGAGGGCTTCAATCAATTGTGGTGGAGCAGGAAAATCTGGAAAACCTTGTGACAGGTTAATTGCCCCGAGTTTTTGTGCCAAGGCCGACATGGTACTAAAAATAGTAACGCCCAGATTGGGAAGTTTAGAATGTAACTCAAGCATGTCCTTGGCCTCTGGCTTATCCTGTAATCGAGGATGATGTAGGAGATATAAAGTATTCGGCTTTCAGTGTAGCAGTAAGTGAATCAGCAAATAATCAGAAAAATCGAAAAGGTTGAAACAGAATACATCTTCTATTTCATAAGCATAGAGAATATAAGGTCAGGGTAAGGCTATTCGTGGTTAATTCATGTGAAATAAATACCAAGATGGATTGTTCTAAGCTTATTCCCTAAAATCAGTGCGATAAAAATAACCTCAAATAATAATTATAAAATGCTACAGAGTATTTATACGGTGCTTGAAGGCTTGGGTCTAAGCTCACAGAAGCGTGCACTTCATCTCCGATTTTCCAATGAAATTTTAAATTCTCAGGTCCTGATTCAGCGTATTGAAGGCAGGCACTGGATCAATGAGGGACTACATGCTGAATTACTTTGTTTATCCACCCATCCCTATATTGCCTTAAAGCAGTTTATTGGCTGTCAGGTTGCTGTTGATCAGGTCACTGATCAAGGTAAGCTTTTCCGGACTACAGGTATTATTACTGCAGCTAAACAGGGGCATAGCGATGGTGCTTTAAGTGTCTATCAGCTGACTCTCGAAGATGCGACTTCACTTTGGCATAAACGCCGTAATAGCCGTGTGTTTTTGAATAAAAGTATCAAAGCGATTAGTGAGATTCTGTTTACTGAATGGCAAAAGCGAAGTGGCTTATTTGCGAAAAGTTTAAGTTTGGATCTTTCCGGACTAAATCGTGAATATGATGTACGGCCATTGGTCATACAGTCCAATGAAAGTGATTATGATTTTCTGACCCGCTTATGGCGTAGTGAGGGTATTAACTGGCTGATTGATGAAAAGGAATTAATTATTCCAATCTCAGCTCAAACCATTCAGCCACAAGTCCTGCGTCTTGTTAATGGGCAGCAATATTTTCAAGCCTTAAAACGCCGTTCCATCCGCTTCCATCGCAGTCATGCAACTGAGCAATTCGATACTATCACCAGCCTAATTGCTGAGCGACAACTTGTACCAAATAGTGTTGCATTGCAACGCTGGCAAGCTATAGATCTGGAGCAGGAGCAAAACCAGCAGTTAGTGAATATTCAGCAAAGTAGTGTTCAGGATCATACCAGTTTAAGTCTGGAAGATGTCTGGAACATCAGTCCAGCTTGGACCAGTGACCTAAAGAGAGAAGATCAGGCTACATCATCCAGTCCAGCTCAACTGGATCAACTCAGTCAGCAACTTAGTCACTATCATGCCATGCAGTCCAAATATTTTAAGGCCAGCAGTAGTGTTCGTGATGCCCAAGTCGGTTACTGGTTTGAACTGCATGACCATCCCGAAATTGATCAACATCCGCACAATGAGCGTGAATTTTTAATTTTGGGCAAACACTTCTATAACCAAAATAATTTACCGAAAGATCTTTTGCTACAGCTGGATCAGCTCATGCAGTCCAGTCACTGGAAAGTTCTGGATGATGAGAGACAAGGTAATGAGCTGTATTTAATTCGTCGAGATATTCCTGTAATACCAAAATATCATCCACTACAACATCGGCCTATGGCCTATCCACAACGGGCGAAAGTAGTAGGGCCTGAAGGTGAGACTATTTATGTCGATGAATGGGGACGTGTGAAGGTCCGTTTTTTGTTTACCCGTAGTGAAGATCATCAGCATGATGGTGGTGCTGGTGCCAATGATAATGACACTGATTCGGCCTGGGTAGATGTGCTAACGCCATGGGCAGGTAAAGGTTATGGCGCCCGATTCCAGCCACGTATCGGGGAAATCGTAGTGATTGATTTCTTCGAAGGGGATATTGATCGCCCCTTTATTGTTGGACGTATTCATGAAGCTGAACGTTATCAAACTATGTTTGATAAGAAGGGGCAGTTGCCATTCACTAAAAAACTAAGTGGTATCCGTTCTCAAGAGGTGGATGGCGAAGGTTTTAACCAGATTCGCTTCGATGATACAACTGGACAGATTAGTGCACAGCTGCAAAGTAGTCATGGGGCCAGTCAGCTAAATTTAGGAAATCTAAGTCATCCAAAAGAAGATGAGGCTAGCGACGGGCGTGGTGAGGGCTTTGAGTTAAGAACAGATCGATGGGGAGCACTTAGAGCGGGAGCTGGCTTGCTTCTTTCTACCTATAAACAAGAAAATGCCAATGCTAATCACTTAAATACCAGTCCTGCGAAAAGCCAGCTTGAATCAAATTTGAATCATAGTAAGGCTTTAAGTGAGATTGCCAAAAATCAGCAAACAGACCCCTTAGAACGGTTAGATCATCTAAAAAAATTTCTGGATCAGATTGAACAGCAAGATCAAAGCAAGGCTGAAACTTTCAAACAAGCTTTAATGCTGCTGTGTGCACCGAATTCAATTGTACTCTCAACTAATGAAGATCTGTATCTTTCAGCTGATCAGCAGATTAACCACAGTGCTGCGGATAATATTAATTTTTCCACACAGAAATCTTTGATTGCTCACGCTCAGGACAAGATCAGTTTATTTGCAGCCCAACAAGGATTAAAAGCCGTTGCGGCAAAGGGGAAGGTCGAACTCCAGGCACAAGATGACGCAATAGAAACAATTGCTCGTCAAAAAATAAAAATTATTTCAACTGAAGATCGAATTGAAATTATAAGCCCTAAAGAAATTGTGCTTACTGCCGGTGGATCTCAGTTAAAGATTAATGGACAAGGTGTATTTGGAGTAACAGGTGGGAAGTTTGAGTGTAAAGCGGGGCAGCATATATTTAAAGAAGGTCAAAATATTATTGAACAAAAAATAAGTCTACCAAAAATGGAAACTTTGTTTAGTAATCGAATTAATTATCAATGGAATACTGCCTGTGAAAGAGAAAAAGAAATTTTCATTGTTGATAAGAAGGAGGGAACATTAATTAAAAGCAAAAAATCCCTGCTAAATGAAGTAAATCAAATAAGTAGTCTACGGTTCTATACCTCTCAAAAAACAGATTTTATAGCTTTTGGGTTTAATTCTTGTCAAACATATCTACGTCAAGAACTAAATAAAGAGGATATCGATGAGTTATTGGAGGACCTAGAAGATGAGGAAATTGAGGATGAGGTATACACTAAAGAGGATACTGAGTAATGAGTCAGTTAGTCACTATTACATCCAAACTTTATGATGCATCAGGGAAGTATGTCATCAATTTAAAGGTAAAATCACGCTATAAAGGTTCATCTAGAGAGAACATCAATAAGACAGATCAAGACGGTCTATTTATCTTTCATGCTTCACCGAATCGAACTGTAGAAATTCTAGCCCAACCACCTAATACCAAAGATTATGTTGTTGTTAAAACTATTAATTCTTCAATAGTTTCTTCTAGAAAAGACCCTGTAAAAGTACCTTTACCTAAAAGTATAGAGCAATATCAACAGAAAAAAGTTACCACTACTTCAAAAGGTATAGTGACAACTTTATTTAAAATTATAGATAATAAAGAGAAAATCCTGATAAATTTCCCAGTAACCTCTCGTCCTAAAGGAAGTCAAAAGTCATTTGAGCGTAATTCAAATGAACAGGGCATTGTAGAAGTCCTATCTTCACCTAATCGAGATATTGAAATTTTGGTTTTAACTTCGAATGATGAATTTATTTTAAAAAGTTCTGTTAACTCTGGGAATGGATCCCAAATACCAATAATAATTAAACTAGATGAACCTTATGAAAATTTTAAAAGTCTCTCAAATTTCAAAATAGTAGACAGGTTAGGAAATGACTACAATATTGAAAATACTAAAATTGAAATCTTGTATTTAGAAAGGGCTTTGTTGCACAAAGATTTCATAACTATATGATTTTAAAGGTTTTGATTATTTTTTGATCCAAAATTAAATTTATTTAAATCAGATGCTTACATATTTATGCAACAAAGCCTTTAGAAAGTGGAATAAAGAAAGTTTCAAATACTTCTAATGGAAAATTTTCACTTCAAAGTATGGTTGGAGAAAAAGTAAAGATTACAGTATTTAAACCAGATGGAAAGCCTTTAGAAGCCAATAATTATTACTCTAAAAGAATGAAAGAAGATTCTAATAAATTGGAATTAGATGTGGATATAACAGGAGGCCAAACCTCAGTAAATAAACCCGAAATAGAAAAGGACTTAAAAGTTAATGAATGTGCCTGTAATAGAGATATTATGGAAGAAGAATTCAAAAAAGTAACAACTAGTGTTACAGCTATAAGCTTTCTTAAATATTTAAATCAACAGTTTAAAAAACTTAATATGAATAACTGTTTGGAAAAAGCCCATTTTATAGCACATACACTGCATGAAACTGCAAGCTATTCTCTAATGGAAGAAGGATTAGCTGGTAAATCTGAAAGTGAAGTTTATGATGGTTATAAAGGAAGGGGATTAATACAAATAACTTATAAAACTAATTATGAATCATATGGGTTGGCAGTGAATGAAAATTTTTTAGGAAATAATAGGCATAGAATTGCTAGAGAAAAACAACATACTGTAGGTTCTGCAGTTTGGTATTGGCATCATTCTAAAGCTGGTAATTTAACTCCTCATGCAATTAATAATGATCTAATAGCAACTTGTGCATTAATTAACGGAGGATATAATGGATTTGATGATAGAGAAAAATATCATAAAAGAGCTATAGCAGCTTTTAATATAAAGAAATGTAGAAACTTAGATGAAAAAGTAGTAGCTAATCTTGATTATTATACAAAATTTGAAAATAGTTATATTTATGCTAATAAAATAGGAGAAAGTTTTGGGTGGGGATTATGGAATGATCCTAAGGGATATAAAAAAGGAAAATTAAAAAGTGCTGAAGAAGCCAAAAAAGGATATCAGAGATTTCTAGAAATGAGTAAAGATAAAGAGTTTCCTTTTGGATATACTAAAGATAAAAAAGGTAATAAAGTTAGTAGAAAGAGATATGGTTACACTGCAAATTCTGCAAAATTATTAGCTAAAAAGAGAATAAAAGAATTATGAAGAAAATTATCGCCATATTTTTTGCTCTAACTTCATGTTCAAATGTTCAATCTAATGAAAAATACTATTGCTTGGCAAGTGATAATAAATCAATTCTATTAGTTTCTAGTCGTTATCCCGAAATTGATTCTATAAAATATTATCCCTATTTAAAAAATATTAAAATTTCAAAACCTATAAAAGAAAAAAGTATTGATATGGGAGATAATGCTAAACCAGAAATTTATAGAACTATGAATGAAATTATTAATGGAAAAATAACAGGGAAATATACTTTCATGTCACAAGGTTATCTTCTTTATAATGTGGAATATTTTAGTTTAAAAACTAAGAAAAAAACTTTCTTTGAAAAAAATGATTTAAGAATTAAAGGTATAAATTGTATTTAATTAAGATATGCAATTGATGATAGTAAATTAAAAAGATTAGGGCTAATTGATATCAATTAGCCCTATTATTTACCCTTCCAAAACATCTTCTAGCAACTCCTCACTTGGTGCAAAGTAATACGCACCATCCATTGGAGTCACGAAATGTAGCAAGCGGTCATGGATCCCATCGCCTGATGTACCAAACATACGCACTAACATGGCATCAATGATTTTCAGGTCTTTGGTATAAGCAATGAAGAATAGGCCTTGGTCACCACGACCATCTCCATAAGGCAGAGAGTGACGTAGAATTTCCATTTCCTCGCCTTCCTCATCTTCAACAACAGTACGAGCGATATGCGCATTGGCAGGTTTTACCTTATCCTCGAGCTCAATCGATTCAAGTTTGGTACGACCCATCACTTGTTCTTGAGCATCGACTTTGAGTTTTTTCCATTTATCCAGGTTATGCGCATAACGCTGTGCAAAAATGAATGAACCGTCTTGGAAAATACCAGCATCTTCACCGAGTAAAGCCACTTCAGCTCGATCATCCGGAAATTGTGGATTTTCAGTCCCATCGATGAAACCGGTAATATCGCGGCCATCAAAGTAACGGAAGCAAACACGCTCATCTAGTACTTCAACCTGATCGCGAATACCTTCGAAGAAAGAATGACTCAAGGCGAAACAGATATCGGCACGCGCACTGGCAATATGAATCAGTACATCAGCGGGAACCACAGGCATATGAAATGAACCTTGAATTGGCTCTAATTGTTTAAAACCAGCAGGTACCTGTTCATACAGTTTTGACCAGAGCTCAGGACCAAAAGCGACAGCCGTTTTAATTTGCGCATTCGGATGTTGGGTAATCAGGCGATCGCGTGTAGTAAAGAGCTGTTCTAATCGTTCCTTAAAATCTTCAATACTGAGATCTTTCAGGCGTAAAACAATAAAGCGAGCATGATCTGAAGGTAATGGCAAAATTACAGATTGGGCTGTCATTCATGGCTCCTGTAATAAATTTCTGTATCCAATCCTGCTATTGTGCCTGAAGCGCTATAGAGTGAATAGTATGCAGTCTGATGTTTAAGCAATTTTTTTGGCTGAAAATATTGGAAAAGTCATATAATTAGATCTTGAATTTGAATGAGTTAAATCTCCATGTCCTATCAAGTCTGGTTTGCTTATATGTTAGCCTGTTGGGTGATCAGTATTTCACCAGGTGCGGGTGCTATTGCTTCGATGTCGAGCGGACTAAATTATGGCTTCCGACATGGATACTGGAATGCGCTCGGCCTGCAACTCGCCCTATTGGTTCAAATTGCCATTGTGGCTGCCGGGGCAGGAGTATTGTTCGCGACTACACCTTGGGCATTTCTTGCAGTGAAATGGTTTGGGGTTGCCTATTTATTGTATCTGGCCTTTTTGCAGTGGAAAGCACCGGCGCAGTCGATTGAAATTAAACATGAACTCGCACGAAAATCAGCTGGGAAACTCGTCATCCACGGTTTTCTAGTCAATATGAGTAATCCCAAGGCAATTGTATTTTTGCTGGCAGTATTGCCGCAATTTCTGGACTTATCTAAACCGCAATGGATTCAATATGTGATTATGGCTGCGACCATGGTGACGATTGATCTGATTGTGATGGCAGGTTATACCGGTCTAGCTGCCAAGGTTTTGCGCCTTCTGAAATCGCCAAAACAGCAGAAAGTCATGAATCGAACTTTTGCCAGCTTGTTCGCTGGAGCTGCGTTTTTATTGAGTTTGGTGCATCAGTAGGGAAACCTCTCCTTAAAGGAGAGGGAATTCAACGATCTCTTAAAGAATCATCTGTAAAAATTCATCTTCAGTCATGACCTCAATATCATGCTGTTTAAATAATGCAGCCGTCACGCCATCACCCTGAATTTTATTTCCAGTAAATGAACCATCATAAATCAGCTTGCTGCCGCAAGATGGACTATTGGCTTTTAAGACAGCATGGGTGACTTGAAATTTCTGTGCTAGCTCCAAGGCAGCATAAGCTCCCTGTATAAAAGCAGTAGATACATCCTGTCCTTGAATATCTGTTACTTGAGCTAAACTTTTAAGAACTTCTAATCCTGTACCGCCTTGAATTTCTGCTGAGGGCCGGGGGATAGGCAAACCACCACTGACTTCAGGGCAAATCGTGACATATTGATTTGGTAGCAAATGATCGACCAACTCTTTTACCAGACAGTCGCGGCCATCATAACGGACCTTGTGTCCGAGCAAGCAGGCACTAATTAGATAAAATTTGTCTGCCATGCCTTAAGCCAGTTTTTTAAACCTCTGCAGGATAAAAATAGCGGCAAACAGCACTGACATAGTCAGCACAATGGTCAGACCTGTTGACGTATTCAGACCTGCACTTGACCAGAGCCCGACTGTCACACCAATTTGTGCAATCACAAAAGCCCAGATCACCATTTGACGAGGAGAATTTGCCAGTAGGCGAGCCGTCAAAGCTGGAATCACCAGCAATGCACCCATCAAAAGAGAACCGACCGCACGTAATGCTAATACAGTAAACAATGCCAATAAGAGCATAAAGATCAGACGTTGCAGTTTTGCATTCACCCCTTCACTGATCGCCATATCAGGATCAATTGCAATTTGGATTTGCGCCTGCCAACTTTTATACAGAACGGCCAATGCCAAGATAATCACAACGGCAAAAGTAGGAAGATCTGTCCATGAAATAGTGAGTAGATCACCAAATAAATAACTCAGCAGTTCCGGTCTTAAACTCGGTAAATGCTGAATGAATAGTAGGCCTGAACAGAGCAGGGTTGCTGAGCAGAGTGCCAACAATGCATCATTCGGCAAACGCGGGTCATACAGTACCCAAAGTACAGCGACCAATAAGACTGCAATAAAGCTGACACCCATCCAGAGTGGCAGGCTCATCGCACCAGCAATCGCAACACCGAGCAAAGTGCCATGTGCCATCGTATCTGCAAAGAAAGACATACGACGCCACAGCATCAGACAGCCGAGTGGTGCTGTCAGGAATACCAAGAGTGTCCCCATAATCCATGCAGGTAATAGGAGAGATAACCAATCCATCATGGCTTAAGCTTCCGGCTCGGGGTGAATGTGGGGGCGTGAATCGTGCTGGCATGGTGTGGCTGAATCACCATGCGCACAATGGTCATGATGATGCTGGTAGAACACTCGGTTGGTACCAAAGATCGCCTGATATTCTGGATGCTGCTGTACACTTTCCGGTAATCCGCTACAACAGATATGTTTGTTGAGACATACCACACGATGCGTGCCTTGCATTACCCATTGCAGGTCATGCGAGACCATTAAAATAGCACAGCCATATTTGTCTGGCAGACTACGCACATATTCATACAGCTCGGCTTCGGATTGGATATCCAGACCTTGCATGGGTTCGTCTAGAACCAAGATATCCGGCTGGCGTAGTAAAGCGCGTGCTAATAATACACGTTGACGCTCCCCGCCAGAAAGCTGTTGAACTTTGGAGTTTTCCAGTTTGGCAATACCGGTATCACGGATGATTTCAGCTTTAATAGCTGAAGGGCATTTTTCTAACGCCAACAGATCTTTGACACGTAGCGGTAAACTATGTGAAGGATTGAATTTCTGTGGCACATAAGAGAATTTCAGCTTGCGCGCCGTTTTGATTTCACCGGATTTCGGTTTGACGATCCCAAGCATGACCTTTATTAAGGTCGACTTACCGGCACCGTTCGGACCAATCAGCGTAACAATCTCTTTCTCCTGCAAAGAGAAATCAATGGCTTTTAAAATGTCACGATCATCAATATTGACCCAAATCTTGGAAAGCTGGATCAAGGGTGATGCATTCAAGCTTTGTTGCGACACTGCTGACAGATTCCTGAAATTTCGATAATGCTGTGGTGTGCACTAAAATCGTCTGAAGCCGCCAAGGCATCCAGTTGTTCTAATAAACCTTGTGCAGATGCTTCTTTTACGGCTTTACATTTAGTACAAATCAAGAATGCCGCCTGATGGCCTTCACGCGGATGACAGCAGGGAATATAGGCATTAATAGAGGTCAGGCGGTGAATAAAGCCTTTTTCTAATAAAAAGTCGAGTGTACGGTACACCGTTGGTGGGGCAGCAGGACGGTCGCTGGCATTTTTCATTTGTGCCAGCAGATCATACGCACCCATCGGGCCGCTTGCATTCAGAATCAGTTCCAGTACCTCTTTGCGTAAAGGAGTGAGGCGTGCGCCACTTGCCGCACAAAGACTCTCTGCTTCGGCCAGACGCTGCGCGACATTTGGATGGTCGTGTACGCCGTGCAATGCATTGTGGTGTTCGTGCGAACATGAACCCATAGTTCACCTCAGGTGCGAAACTGAAAATTAAAAGATTTCAAATCTTAACATGAAGTGCCCAGAGTTTCGATTGGGCATAGGTATTTTTGTAATTTTGTTATATTATAACACTATTAAATTTGTCCTTATATAGCGATTTCTCTTCATGTTCCGTTTCCTTACCCTGTGTAGCTTAGCTTTGTTCAGCACCCTTAGCTGGTCGCAAAGTCTGGTGGTTTCAACGCAGCCGATTTACCTGATTGCTAAGACCATTACTCAAGGCGTGGAACAGCCGACTTTATTATTGGCCAATCAAAGCGGTCATGATGTCAGCCTGACCCCGGCACACCGGAAAACGATTCAGGATGCTGGTCTGGTGATTTGGTTAGGGCAGGCACATGAAGCACCGTTGGCAAAAGTGTTGAACAATAACAATAAAAGTATCGCGATTTTAGATTCGGGTATTCTGACCACTTTGCCAATGCGTAATCCACGTGGGCAAGCCTTAAAAGATACTATCGATACCCATGTCTGGCTCGATCCTAACAATGCAGTACGTATCGGTTTCTTTATTGCAGCCCTACGTTCTCAGCAACTGCCTGAGCATCGGGAGGCCTATTGGAAAAATGCGCGTGACTTTGCCCAAACCATGTTTTTGACTGCACAGCGTTATAGTTCTACAAGTAAAGCTAAACCTTATTGGTCCTATCATGATGCCTATCAGTATTTGGAACGCCCATTGAACCTGAAGTTCATGGGGGCTTTGACGGATGATCCACATGTGTCACCAACCGTGGCGCAGATCAAGTATCTGCAAGACAGTCGTGTGCAGAGCAAAATGTGTCTGCTGGCAGAAGCACATGCTGGTGAAAATCAGTACCGTAAACTGAAACCGATTGTATTCCAGAGTGTCGATGAAAGCATGAGTGGGGCAGGGGACTTTATCCAGGCTTGGCAGAAATTGGCCGAGCAAACCCGTAAATGTGTGTTAAATGCCCATCAATGATTTAAAAATAATCAAGTTTTGATTAGTTTGCCAGCATTTGATCTGTTGAAAAAAACACGACTAAGGTCGGGAAAAGATTGCATGTTCAGGGGTGTAACTCTATAATGCCTGCGATTAAAAATAATCATCAGCTAAACTTGTCAAGCATGCTTGCTGTGAGTGAATAAATAATGAGCCGAACTAGTCGCTTGATTGACCGACGATTAGCGAAAGCTTTAGTCCTCTTACAAGCATTAATGATTCCTGTTTCAGCCTTGATTGGCTGGGTCGTGAAAGACTCAACCTTAGCCTTGAGTGCCGCTTTGGGGGCGTTCGTCTGCTGGCTTGCGAGTTGTTATTTTTCATGGCAATCATTTCGAGCGGCAGGAGCCCGGGCATCTAAGCAGGTTCTTTCGAACATGTATAAAGGCCTGATGGGCAAGTTTGCAATTGTGATTGTTGGTTTCATTTTAATTTTAAGCAATGTCAAGCCGTTATCCCCGGTTGCGTTGTTTTGTGGTTTTATGCTCGTTCAAGCCATGTCGTGGGTCGCTCCTTTTTGGGTGTCACGTCTACAAAAACGAGTTTAAACACAACAAAAAATTGAAAAGTTTTTTTAGGAGCAGGCGAGATATCAAGCAGCACGCGATATTCGTTTGTTCTATAGTTTTTTGACATTGACCAGGTGTG
>NZ_DCRI01000043.1:0-3825 GCF_002324975.1 Acinetobacter sp. UBA1496
CATAATCTCTTAATGATCTTTCTAACATCTCGTCAATGCCAGAAGCTGGACTTCGATAAACCTAACAACTCAGCAATCTGCTTCGCTCGTTTCCGTCTATCTCGTCGGTATGGGTGCATTCTAGAGGATTTCAGAATCATTGCAACCCCCAATTCACTATATTTTTCACATATGTATCTTTTTTCTACGAATTTCGTTAAAAAATCGCTTTTTTATCTAAATTTTGAGCATTTTTCTTCAATAAAAGCCGTATTCATTACAATCTAATTTAAAACATTAAAATTTATTAAGACCTGATAACTATCAAAAAACTGTAATTTTTAAATAAGACCGTACAATTTAAGGGCTGTATCCAGAATTTTCCGAAACTTTCTTATATCAGGTTATATATTTTGCTGTTTTCTATCCAACTTATATATATGGGGCTTTTTGCAAGGTCAAAATCCTTGCTGTATACAGATTTTTCTTAACACTCGGTTTTAAAGAACAAAAATAAGGATATGATCTTTCTAGGTTTCAGATCATCCAGAAATCTTACTTAAGCGCAGAAGAATAAGCAGAAGATTAAAATCGATTAAGCCACATTTGAGTATTTATCTTTTATCCAGTGCTGCATCACTTCCTCAATCACTTCTTTCTTACCACTATAGTCTTCAGCAGCAAACAATAATTTGGCCCGACATGGCAGGCGTTCTTTGACTAATGAAAAGAGTAAATAGTGGGAGGCAAGATCTAATTGCTGAAATAAGGCCTGTACCTGATCAAAAGATTTTTGTTTTCGCTCAGCAGACTCATATTCGAAGAGAAAACGCAAAATGAAATCGATGTCCTCATCAAACATCTGTTCAGTCTGGTATTGATACACCTTATTTACCTTTCTTTTTATAGATGGATTGAGATTCAAAGATGATTCATTCATCTCACCATGGATTTAACCCGAATCCAAGCTGATTCATCCATCTTTGTTTTGAATTTATTGAAGATTGAACATATAGCCAGACAACACCAATAAAAAAGGAAGAGATCTCTCCCAAAATCTCTTCCTTAGAATTGAATCTTTACCCGATCCATTATGTCATTATTATAGTTATTCACATTATATTAACTTGTCTCTTTACTTAGAGACCTGATCAATTATGGAGTTGTCTGTTATTGATCATTACCCTCTAGATATGCTTTTCACGGAATCTCTAGACGAATAAATCTTATACACAAAAAACCAGAAATGCAAGCCAAATGGCAAAATTTAAATGTTGTTTTTATAAGGTTTTTTTTGAATTTCTATATTTATATAATTCATATACAACTTAAAAAATAAAAGCAGGCCGAAGCCTGCTTTTATTTCAATAACTTAGAACCAGCCTTAGTCAACGAAGGTCACTTTTGCAATTGCTTTTTTGCTAGCCTGGATAATTAAAGTTACGTTCTCTTTCACAGAAAAAGACGCATCAACCGGTTTCCAGTCTACTTTTACAGTGCCGCGGCCTAAGGCATCTTTAGCTTGAGCAGCATTTTTGGTTAAGCCAGCTTCACGTAAAATTGATGTAATGAAGATCTCACCATCAAATTCGCCACGTGAAATGGTCACTTCTGGCGTACCTTCAGGCAGTTCACCTTCAGTAATGATATTACCTGCACCTTTATGAGCATGAGCGGCAGCTTCAGCACCGTGGAAACGTTCTACCAGTTCCAGCGCAAGAATACGTTTTACTTCCTGCGGGTTACGGCCTTCTTCGATTTCTTTCAGCAAGCCTTGAATTTCTTCTATAGATTTGAAGCTGAGCAGATCGAAATAACGCTCAATCAGTGAATCCGGCATAGACAGTACTTTCTGGTACATCGCGCCAGGTGCATCAAATACACCAATATAGTTGCCTAAAGATTTAGACATCTTGTTCACGCCATCCAGACCTTCAAGAATTGGCACAGTGATACATACCTGCGCTTCCTGGTTATAACGGCCTTGCAGGGTACGGCCCATCAACAGGTTAAAGGTCTGGTCTGTACCCCCTAACTCCACGTCAGCTTCTAAAGCAATTGAGTCATAACCTTGAACCAGTGGATATAAGAATTCGTGAATCGCAATCGGTTGCTGGTTGTTATAACGCTTGGTGAAGTCATCACGCTCTAACATACGTGCAACTGTTTGTTGTGATGCCAATTGAATCAAATCAGCTGCAGTTTTTTGTGCAAACCATTCCGAGTTAAACACGACTTTGGTTTTGTTTGGATCAAGAATTTTAAATACTTGTTCCTGATAGGTTTTTGCGTTTTCTAGTACCTGCTCGCGTGACAATGGCGGGCGGGTTGCACTCTTACCAGTCGGGTCACCGATCATCGCAGTGTAGTCACCGATCAGGAAGTACACTTCATGACCCAAGTCCTGGAATACTTTTAATTTATTGATTAAAACTGTATGACCTAGGTGCAGATCCGGTGCAGTTGGGTCAAAACCCGCTTTAATTTTTAAAGGACGATTCTGCTTTAATTTCTTCAGAAGGTCTTCTTCGGAAATAATTTCGTGGGTGCCTCGTTGGATGAGGGCAAGTTGTTCTTCAGCCGGCAGGAAATTTGACATCACAAAATCCAAATAGATCAGTTATACAATTTGTGCGATATACTAACACTTTTTCAGCACATTGCAGGCTTAAGAATAATCATGACAGCGATCTATATTGGGGTAATGACCGGCACAAGCATGGATGGTGTCGATATTGTTGCTGCTTCTTTTGATCCACTTCAGCTTCATGCCACCCTCACCTTGCCTTTTGATCCCGATCTTCGTGATGAACTGATGGCGTTAACTTTGCCAGATGACAATGAAATCGACCGCATGGGCAAAGCTGATGTCGCACTGGCACAAATGATTGGTCATGGCATCAATACGCTGATTGAAGAAAATAATTTAGACAAATCGCAAATCAAGGCAATTGGATCGCATGGTCAGACCATTCGGCATCGTCCTGAACATGGCTTTACCCTGCAAATTGGTGATCCGAATATTATTACCGAAATCACCCAGATTCCGGTCATTTCTGATTTCCGTCGTCGCGATCTGGCTGCTGGCGGTCAAGGTGCTCCTTTAGTCCCTGCTTTTCACCAGGATATTTTCCAGCATGACAGTATTCACCGTGTGATTCTGAATCTGGGCGGCATTGCCAATGTGAGTATTCTGCCGGCAGGCCAACCGGATCAAGTGTATGGTTTTGATACCGGCCCTGCCAATATTCTGATGGATGCCTGGTGTCAGCGTTATACTGGCCAGCCCTTTGATGAAAATGGTAACTGGGCAGCTTATGGCACGCCAATCCGTAGCCTATTGGACCGTTTACAGGAACATGAGTTCTTCTCAAAAGAGCCACCGAAAAGTACCGGCCGCGAAGACTTCAACCTGGAATGGCTGGATGAACAAATTGCCGACTGGCGCAATGACCTTCAATACGATGAACTTGAAGATACACCAGAGAATGTGCAAGCTACTTTAATGAAGCTCACGACCCGTGCGATTAAAAAAGCCATTTACCGTTCTGGTCTGGATACCGGTGAAGTCTATGTTTGTGGTGGTGGTGCCTATAATTCACATTTATTGGAACAGTTACGCTGGCGTTTGCGTAAACATCATTGGAGCGTACAGACTACAGCCGATCTTGGCTTAAATCCGACTTGGGTAGAAGGCACGGCTTTTGCCTGGCTGGCGATGCGTTTTATGAATCAACTCAGCGGCAATCTGCCGGCTGTGACAGGCGCATCAGGTTATCGTGTTCTGGGCACGCTTACCTCTGTATAAGAGCAGCTTTAAGCTCACTAGATCTCTTGCGAAAGTTA
>NZ_DCRI01000024.1:0-25339 GCF_002324975.1 Acinetobacter sp. UBA1496
ATCTTTGTGCAACAAAGCCTTTTTGATTTATAAAATACTTTAGCTGCTTAAGTTTTCGGGCATAAAAAACCCGCTTACGCGGGCTGTGATCAGAGTGTTTTAAGCTGACTTTTTCTTCTGCTTGCCGAGGCGGGTAGCTAAAGCCGTGACTTTCTGATAGCCAGTTGGCATGAGGCGCTGAATTAAATCAATCGTTTTGGCATCATTTCCAATCAGCAGACGGCGTTTGTCTTTTTGTACCGCGTCCAAAATTTGACGGGCTGCTTCTTCCGGTGGGCAACGCAGCAGCTTATTGAAATTCTGTGCAGATTTTTCCGGATGCATTCCCAGACTACGAATGCTGTCATTCATTTTCGCTGCAATGGCGATATTGGTGCGGATTCCGCCTGGGTGTACACAGAGTGCGCTTACGCCGCAGTTTTCCATATCCAGTTCCTGACGCAAAGATTCGGTAAAACCACGCACAGCGAATTTAGTGGCATTATAAGCAGACTGGGTTGGCTGGGCAGTTAAACCAAACAGGCTGGAAATATTGATGACATGACCATCACCGGTTTTCTTGATTAAAGGCAGAAACTCTTTGGTGCCATAAACTACACCCCAGAAGTTAATCCCGACGATCCATTCCAGCTCTTCATAGCTAGCACCTTCTACGGTAGAACCAAGAGCTACACCAGCATTGTTAAAGATCATATTCACGCTGCCATGATCTTTCTCGACCTCAGCGGCCCAAGCGTGCATTTCTTCCAGATTAGCCACATTGACTTTTTTGGTTGTGACACGAACATCAGTACCTTTCAGCAGCTCAACGGTTTTAGCCAGGCCCTGTTCATTCACATCACTGAGTGCTAAATGACAGCCCTGCTTTGCTAAAAGCACCGCAAGTTGTTGACCGATACCTGAACCTGCACCAGTAATGGCCGCGACTTTATTATTAAAATTTTTCATTGAATTTCCTTGATTAAAACACTGCCCTTCCATGACAGCCTGTTTTTCTGTCGCATAGGGATACAGCACACCGTTTCAATATAGTTTTGACAATCCTTATTGTCAATAATTCCAGCATGTCTCTACGGGCCAATTTTCAGGTTTGAATTTCAGCATAGGTCAAAGCCGGATTTATTGATAAGATACTTAAAATCTCAAGCACATGAGTCTATGGTCTTTATGACGGATGCAGTAAATTCAGGGCAAAAACTAGCAAGTAAAAGTAAAGAACGCCAGTTTAAAGGACTTTCCATGGCTGAACGTCAGCAGGCGCGTCGTGAAAAGCTGATTGAGGCCGGAATCGAGGCTTATGGCCGTCATGGTTTCTTTTCAGTCACAGTGAAGGATATCTGTAACGAAGCCAAACTGACTGAACGTTATTTTTATGAATCCTTTAAGAAAAGCGAACATCTGTTCCAGACTATTTTCCTCAAGCTGATTGACCAGTTACAGCAGAATGTCATGCAGGCCATGATGCAAGCCTCTTCTGATCCAAAGAAAATGATCGAAGCCGGTCTGACTGCCTTGCTAACGACCTTACGTGACAATCCGGGTATGGCACGAATTATTTATATCGATGCGATGCTGGTTCAGGAACTGCATAATCAGGCCACGATTCATGAAACCATGGGCCGTTTCGACCGTATGATTCAGGCCTTTGTCATGCTGATGATGCCGAACCTTAATCGTTCTGAACGAGAGATTTCCCTGGTCTCGACCGGACTTAATGGTTATGTTACCCAGATTGCGATTCGCTGGGTCATGAGCGGCTTTAAGCAGTCACTGGAAGAAATTCTGTCTTCCTGTAGTCTGGTATTCTTTGCTTTACTAGATACTTTGGGTACAGAAAAACCAGCGGATCCGATTAAATAATTTTTAAATCAAGATAAGTTCCAGATAGATTTACTTGTAAGTGATCTACAATATTTTGAATTAAGACCCTCTTATAAAATAACAGCTTAAATTGTGACAAATCTTTGCAAAAAGTCCCGGAACTACCTATTCTGCAATGATACTGTCATAATTAATCTTTGTAATAAGCCTGTCATAAATATAAAACGGTCCACCGTTTGCATGAAATAGGGTATTGCGCTGTGAAAGATGACTACATTCTAATTGTTGATGATGAACTGCCGATTCGTGAAATGATCCACACTTCTCTGGATATGGCAGGCTTTCAATGTTTACAGGCAGAAGATGCCAAGCAGGCTCATCAAATGATTGTGGACCAGCGTCCAGCATTGATTTTGCTGGACTGGATGATGCCGGGTGGCGTCAGTGGTGTCGATCTATGTCGTCGTTTGAAACGTGATGAAAACCTGTCCGAAATTCCTGTCATCATGCTGACTGCGCGTGGTGAAGAAGATCATAAAGTTCAGGGACTGGACGCCGGTGCCGATGACTATATGACCAAGCCGTTTTCGACCCGTGAGCTGGTTTCACGTATTAAAGCTGTTTTACGTCGCTCCAATGCCCTCAGTGGTGAAAAATCCATTGATGCTAATGGATTGGTATTAGATCCAGTCAGTAAGCGTGTGAATTTTGGCAATACTATACTGGACATGGGACCCACTGAATATCGTCTCTTGGCATTTTTTATGACCCATCCGGAACGTGCTTATACCCGTGCGCAGTTGCTGGATCAGGTTTGGGGTGGCAACGTCTATATTGAAGACCGGACCATTGATGTGCATATCCGTCGCCTGCGCAAGGTACTCGAACCTTATGGCGCTGACCGCTATGTACAAACTGTGCGTGGCACCGGTTACCGTTTCTCGACCCGTGTCGATGTGGCACTCGGTTAATTATTTTTAGGTAAATCTCGTTTTATGTATGAGCCCTATCCTGTTCCCGAACTGTCACACGAGCACAAAAGACTCCGTTACAGCAGCTTATGGGATTTTGCCAAGCAAGATTTACGTCTCCTTCTTCTCTTCCTAGTAATTGCCAGTTGTATTGGCCTAGGCATCGGTTATTTCTGGATCTGTATCATTCTGGCCTTTGTTGCCTTCTTTGGTACACAATTGCGTTCACTCTACCTGGTCAATGAATGGATCTCGAACCGTCCCTATGATGTACCGCCAAATATTAACGGGATCTGGGGCGCTTTACTGTTCAATGTTTATCGGGCCCAGCGTCAGGAACGTGTCGTTCAGGCTGAAATGGTTGAGCTGATTGACCGTGCACAATCCTCGCTAGTCGCCCTTCAAGAAGCTGTAGTGCTGATTGATGAAAACCAGCAGATTGAATGGTGGAATCCGGCGGCAGGACGTTTACTAGGGATTGGTCAGGAAGATCGCGGCCGTAATATCCTGAGTTTGTTACGTCAGCCAAATTTCATTGATTACTATCATCATATTGATAATGCACCTGATGGCCTTAAAATGAAGTCTTCGATATTCGAAGATCATTATGTGCAAATCAAAATGACCCGTTTTGGCGGTGAAAGCCGCTTACTGGTCGCTTATGATGTGACCCGGATGCATAATCTGGAACAGATGCGTAAGGACTTCGTCGATAATATTTCGCACGAACTGCGTACACCTTTAACTGTGCTCAGCGGCTATATCGAAACCTTTACCGATCAGGAAGATATTAGCCCGCGCTGGAAACGCGCCTTTGACCAGATGCAGTCCCAGACCCGTCGCATGAATGCACTGGTGAATGACCTGTTACTGCTATCCCGTCTGGAAAATGACAAGAATATTGCCAAGAACCAGATAATTGACATGCCTAATCTGATGAACCAGCTGTTTGATGATGCGCAAGCCTATAACGTGGATTATGGCCATACCCTAAATCTGGACATTGACAGTCACTGTGACCTGATCGGCTCAGATATGGAAATTGCCAGCGCTTTCAGCAACCTGATTACTAATGCCATCAAGTACACGCCTAAAGGTGGAACCGTGACCATGGGCTGGCATGATGATGGTGAATCGGCCTATTTTGTCGTAGAAGATACCGGAATTGGGATTGATCCTAAACACTTGCCACGTTTGACCGAACGTTTCTACCGGGTAGATTCTGACCGTAGCCGCCGTACTGGTGGCACAGGACTGGGGCTGGCGATTGTGAAGCATGTACTGATGCAACATCAGGCCCAGCTCGAAATTGATTCCCGTGAAAATCAGGGATCCACCTTTAAGGTGATTTTTCCTAAAGAACGTCTCAGTTTCCCGGACTGATTCAAAAATAAAAAAAGGTGCAAGTCGCACCTTTTCTTTTTTAGCGAAGGTTTTAAGACTTTAATGCCTGCTCTTTGGATAAGGCCCGGAAATAAGCTGCTCGATGCGAGATCCGTTCCAGATAGGCTTGAATCGCCGGATAACTTTTACCAGTACGGCTTTGCATGGCTTCGAGTGGGAAGCTCATCTGAATATCCGCAAAACTGAAACGACCGGCAAAATATTCATGCTGGCTTAAATGATCTTCCAGAAACTGGATATGGTCTTTTAGACGGCTTTGTACAAACTGCTTTTTCACTCCTTCACAAATTGTTTTAGCAACCGGACGAACTAAAAATGGCACTTGCTCAGGAACTTTGGTCATCACCAGTTGCATGACCAGCAAAGGCATCAAAGACCCTTCTGCATAATACATCCAGTAACGGTATTGCTCCTTGTTCTCGGCACTGATCGGCTGAAACTGATGGGTCGAATCATAGGTTTCTTGGAGATACTCCAGAATGGCGGCAGACTCAGCCAGTACCAGATTCTGATCTTCCAGAATCGGGGCTTTACCCAGAGGATGAACCTGTTTCAAAGAAGGCGGAGCAGAATAGTTTGGCAGGCGTTTGTAATACTTGATCTCATAATTAAGTTCCAGCTCTTCCAAGGCCCACATGATTCGAAATGATCTTGATTGTTCGAGATGATGTAAAACACGCATATTAGACTCATGATTTTATTGTTATTACTGCGTGAGCATAGCAAAAAGTCCAGATCTGATTAAAGAGTTTATTAGTCTACTTACATTTTCCCTACCGGATATAGCGTACCCTCTTTAGCTTAAATCAGGCTAGTGCGAATCTCCAGACTGCGTAACAGGGTTTTGGTCACTGGGGTTTTGGCACAAATCTCCAGAATTTTCTGCTGCAAAGCCGAATCATGAACAGTATCAAAACTTAAGCGTCGTTCAATCCATTCCTGCCCTTCTTTATTAGCAAAAAATTCTGCTTCAACCTGAAAGTCGCCCAGTTCAATATTCTTATGCTTGGCATACATGCGCAAAGTAATCATGGTACAAGAGATCAGACTGCCTAAAAGCAGATCATAAGGTGCAGGACCTGCATCCTGCCCGCCGAAGGATTCAGGTTTATCGGTCAGATAATGATGCTGGCCATGACTGATTTCTCCCTGCCACGGTATGGTTAAGCTCTGTATTTTGGCAATTGCGATACGGGCCATACTGATCCTTTGTTCTTATGATTATGAAAACTATTTAGAAGCTCGCATATGTTCCGGAAATGCCGGTGCTTCCATACGTGGGCCATCATAGCTTGGAATGGTGCCAAAACGCGGGTGTCCCATCATCCACTGTTCACGGGCCAGCTTAAGTTCTTCCACATCACGACCCACCAGATTCCACCACAATAAAATAGGGCTTTCAAACGGCTCTCCACCAATCAGCAGGACTCGTCCACCGGCATGAATTTCGACATCCACATGCTGTAATCCGGGTTCAAGAATCACCATATTATCTTCAGTCAGTTCATGCCCATTAATACTTGCCAGCCCCTCAAGGGCCATAAAACCATATTCAAATCTTGGATCTAAACTCAGACGGGCACGGGTACTTTCAGCAGCGAATAGATCCACCCCCAAAAGTTCGGTATGAACCTTAACTGGTGATAGTGTATCCAGAAATTCCCCGACCAGGACCGTACATTGAATGCCCTGTTCTTCGATCACAGGTAATTCCGGATAATGATCAAACGCCGGAGCCATATTGATCTTGTCATCAGGAAGGGCGATCCAGAGCTGTGCTGCATGCATTTTGGTTTCAGTTTCCGGTGAAACCTCTGTATGCGAAATGCCATAGCCTGAAGTCATCAGATTAACCTGTTTCGGCCGGATCAATTGCCGGTTACCCAGACTGTCACTATGCATCATGGCGCCTTCAATCATCCAGGTAAAAGTTTGCAGGCCAATATGCGGATGCGGTCCGATATCCAGACCATCTCCCTGAGGAAATTGAGTGGGACCGGCATGATCCAGAAAACACCAGGCGCCAATCATGCGTTTATGCCGACTCGGCAAGGCGCGTTTAATGACGGTTCCCTGCCCGATTTCCGCACGCCGTAAAGGAACTTCCTGTATGAACTGATTGATATACTTTTCACAATCATCTGAATTTGACAGTTCAATATCATTATTATTCGACATGGTTGAGCTGACCTCGGCAAGTTCATTCTGGCTGTATGCTGTATCAAGACATCTTTCCCTGATCATCACAAGATGTCTACCTCATAGAACAATGTACCGCGTCTACCCGCAAAATCTATCTTTGGAAATATTTCGATACGTATAAAATGTGCTACTCATCAGAACAGTTCAGATACTTAAAAGCTTCAGTCTTCCAAAGACTGTAATCAAGATCTTGGTTATGAATTATATAATCATTCAAGTAACCAGCATTCTCTCGTTTAAATCAACTTATTCATCCTGCTCATGTTTCACGTGAAACGCTCATTTTTATTTATATAAACTTTTAAAATCAGCAATCTATAAAAATGTGATCCGTCTAGCTTTATGTTCACAAAAACAAAAATTTTGTTACGTTTTCTTTTTAAAAATCGTGCTACCCCCTGATTCTAGGGAGATTGTTTTTTATTCATTTGGTTCATAATAGGGCCCAATAAAAATAAGATTGGATCAGGATATGTCATCCTCGAATGAAAATATATATTCAACGGCGAATATGTCTTTTCAAAACTCGACCACGGATAGATCATTAAAGTTGGCCGAATGTGATCTGCAAAATCGCCAGTTAATTGAAGATGCGCTTGTACATCGCGCTGCACCTATTCCTGCGCAATTCCAGCAGTACTTTTATAACTATCTTTATTTGCATCGTCATCAAAATCTTCGCCAGATTAATTACATGGCGCAGATCGCCTTTTTGCTGTATTTCTTTGCCGATATTTTTATTATTCCTGACATGTTTTTCCTGTCTGGCCTGATCCGGGTATCACTGGTCATTGCTGTCATGTTTTGCTGCTATTACCTGTTTAAGCATCAAAAGAATATCCGGGTTCTGGACATGATTTTGCCTGTGGGCACGACTGTGGCTGCAGCGACCTGGATTGGCCTGCTCCTGCTGTCGAGCAGCCCGCATGTGTCGACTTATATCTATGCTTCTGCGATCTTTATTTTAATTACCAACCTCTGTGTACAGACTGAGTTTAAGGGTGCCTTGTATTGTTCCATTTTTATCGCCTTGTTTATCATGATTGGAGTGACTCATCTCATGAGTCTATCGCAGGCCTTTATTTTCACCGTTGTTTTCACACCTCTCTGGGCGTTTAGTATTTATATTAACTGGAATAATATCATCAACATACGGCGCTCTTTTCTACGCACTTTGCTGGATGAATGGAACTATCAAACCTTAAAAAATCTTGCTCATACTGATGATCTGACCCAATTATTTAATCGTCGTCATTTTGTGGATATGGCGGAACGTTCAATCCATCAATGGCCAAAGCCTGCCAGCACCTGCCTATTGATGTTTGATGTCGATTATTTCAAGAAAATCAATGACAATTATGGTCATGATGTGGGTGACCGGGTGCTACAACTGATTGCTGAAATTACCCGTAAAGAAATGCGTTCTAGTGATGTACTGGCACGTTTTGGTGGAGAAGAATTTATTGCCTTGCTGGAAGATACCCAGCTACAGGATTGCCTGATGATTGCAGAACGGATTCGCTGCTCGATTCAAAAGCAGGTGATGTACATCAATTCTGACCAGAAAATCCAGTTCACGATTTCTATTGGTATTGCTGAACTTGAATCTCCACAACAGGAACTTGAAGACCTGATTAAGCATGCGGATATTGCGCTTTACGAAGCCAAAAAAGCAGGACGAAACCGGATTAGGGTCTATCATCCTAATATGCTGCAACCGACTAAACCGCTCTCTCCAAATCCCTGGAATGTATTTAAACCTTTGAATAAACAGGAGCAGGCTGGTGCTCATCATAAAGCGAAACAGTCTTGGTCTGCTTTGTAAGTTGAGAGCAAAACCAAGATTGTTAGACAAGAATTTAAGAATTAGACCTAAATCTGTTTGTGATGCTTTTCAAATAATTTCTAAAAGAATAGAATATTTTTCATACAAATATAAGTATTCATCTTATTCATTTCTTTGGATTTAATGTGGGAAGGAGATATGCCAGATAAATATGAAGAAGAAGCTCGCCTCCTGCTTCAGGATGCCCTTCACGATCCTCTTGTTCGTATTCCAGAGCCTTTAAAACCTGCCTACTTTAGCCATCAGAAACAGCTCACTCTAAAATATTTGTTGTAGGTAAACCTATTTGCACAGGTGGCATATGCCTCCTACACCCTTGCCGATATTCCGGTACTGAATGACATTATGAATTTGCTCATTCTGACCAAGCTAGGCTATACCTTGGTAATTCTACTGATTACCATCTGGATGTATCATTTTTACCGGAACTTACCTGTATTTGACTTGCTGTTGCCGACCTCGATTGTCGGAGCAAGTGCAATCTGGTTTTTTAATCTGAATCAGTCTGAAAGTCCGCATACACTCATTTATCAATATGCTTCACTGGTCTTTATTGTCCTGGCCAATTTATGTGTGCAGATCCGCTTCTGGCCTAGTCTGATTAATTCCGGTCTGATTACATTGGTGATTTATATTGGTGTGTATTTCAATACCCAAGCTGATCTGTATCAGATGTTCTTGTTTTCCCTGATCTATATGCCGGTATTGACCTTCAGTTTATATATCAGCTGGAGTTCTACACTCATATCCCGTTTGGTATTCCTGCAACATACCCTGAATGAATATCATCGTCAGCCTTTTGAAAATCTCGCCCATACTTACTCGCTGACAGGCCTGAATAATAGACGCTGTTTTGAATATCTGGTGCAACAGCTGAGCCAAAAGAATCTCAACCAGCCTGCTCCAATCAGTTTGCTGGTCTTTGATGTCGATCATTTCAAGCAGATCAATGACCGTTATGGACATGATGTTGGAGATCAGGTGCTCCAGATGATTGCTCAAACCACATGCAATGAAATGCGACGCCATGATGTGCTGGCACGCTATGGGGGTGAAGAATTTATCGCATGCCTTACTGAAACTTCACTAGATGATGCACTCAAAATTGCCGAGCGTTTAAGACACAAAATCGAGAATATTATGGTCAATCTGGAACATGGGCATCGTCTCGATTTTCACCGTTTCAATTGATGCAGCCATTCTGGAAAGTAGTGAAACGGATTTAATGGCGCTGATTAAACAGGCTGATATTGCCCTGTATCAGGCTAAAGCCAATGGTCGGAACCGAGTCGAGTGTTATGATCCTGAACTTGACCAAGGTTTGCTTGGAGAACTTCAAAACTGGCAGGTTAAACCGGCTTAAATGTCATTTGAAAAATAATAAAAAGAGCGCCGAAGTGCTCTTTTTTATAGGTAATTTTCGTTAGAAAATTACTCCCATTCAATCGTTGCTGGTGGCTTAGATGAAACGTCATATACCACACGAGAAACTTCAGCAATTTCGTTCATGATACGTGTAGAAATACGGTCTACCAGGTCATATGGAAGATGTGCAAAACGCGCTGTCATAAAGTCGATGGTTTCAACTGCACGAAGTGCAATTACCCATGCATAACGACGGCCATCACCGACCACACCCACAGATTTCACTGGTTGGAATACGGCAAAAGCTTGAGCAGTTTTGTCGTACCAGCCGCTTGCGCGAAGTTCTTGCATGAAGATGTCATCAGCAAGGCGAAGAATATCAGCATATTCTTTTTTCACTTCACCCAGAATACGAACACCAAGGCCTGGACCTGGGAACGGATGACGATAGATCATGCTGTGTGGCAAGCCTAGAGTTGTACCCAATTTACGTACTTCATCTTTAAACAGGTCACGCAATGGTTCAACCAGGTCAAATGCCAAATCTTCAGGCAAGCCACCTACGTTGTGATGCGACTTGATGACATGTGCCTTACCTTGTTTGCTGGCAGCAGATTCAATCACGTCTGGATAAATCGTACCTTGTGCAAGGAAGGTTACACCATCGAGCTTACGTGCTTCTTCAGCGAAGACTTCGATGAATTCACGACCAATGATTTTACGTTTTTTCTCTGGATCAACTTCGCCAGCCAAAGCAGAAAGGAAACGGTCTTCAGCATCAGCGCGGATCACGCGGATCCCCATGTTGTCTGCAAACATCTGCATCACTTGATCGCCTTCGTTCAAACGAAGCAGACCGTTGTCTACAAATACGCAAGTCAACTGATCGCCAATTGCTTTGTGCAAAAGTGCAGCTACAACTGATGAATCCACACCACCTGAAAGACCTAACAATACTTTTTCATTGCCAATCTGTTCACGAAGCTGTTCTACACGCAGGTCAATAATATGCTCTGGTGTCCACAGACCACGACAGCCACAAATCTGGTGTACGAAGTTAGACAGTAATTCTGCACCTTTCGAAGTATGTGTCACTTCAGGGTGGAACTGGATCCCATAGAAACGGCGAGTTTCATCAGACACCATGGCAATCGGACAGCTTGGTGTGCTTGCAGTCACCTGAAAGCCTTCTGGAATACGTGCAACCTTGTCACCATGACTCATCCAGACATGCAGCTGGTTTTCACGGTCTTGCAGCTGACCAATCAGCTGGTCACGTACCACGATATCCACTTCTGCATAACCGAACTCATGTACAGTACCTGGCTCAACTTTACCGCCAAGCTGTTCACACATGGTTTGCAAGCCATAACAGATACCCAGTACAGGTACACCTAACTCAAATACCACTTGCGGCGCACGCGGGCTGCCTTCCAGGTGAACACTTTCAGGTCCACCAGACAAGATGATACCGTTTGGATTAAATGCGCGAATGTCTTCTTCAGACATGTCATAGGCATACATTTCAGAATATACACCAGCTTCACGGACACGACGTGCGATGAGCTGACTATATTGAGAACCGAAATCCAGAATCAGGATACGATCTTCAGTAATTTGAGTATTGGTAGTCATGACAAACAACTATGAAAGGCAAACGAAAGATAAGCGCCGTATTCTAGCATTTTTATTAGGCTTAAGCACACTATTCCCATCCGCATAATAATTAAGCAGTTTATTTTTTTAAATAGAATTAAGCTTTCGATTCAGCAGGAGAGCTTTCCCTTCTCTCCCCAGAATTCAATATATTTACGCTATTTGGATTTCAATATTTTAAGACCGGCCAGTTAAGTTGCTATTGAAAGTTTATTTCGCTTACCTCTATCACGGTCTTCACTGGGATGGCGTTTAGGGTTAAACATGTGAGCCACCTTTTGATTTTTATTTTAATAACATTTTCATGCTAAGCCTGTTTTATAGGAATTTACCGCCAATTTGTAAGATAAATTTTTAATTCACCCATCAGGGATGAACGGGCAATTATTTTCCTGTTCGGTACTGACTTTCATGCCGCAGACTGTTAGGATTTGATCACCTTTTCGCTTGTTTTTTCCCTATGGAACTGCTTGATTTTATCCTCCACGTTGATGATCACCTGCTCGAATTCATTACCAATTACGGCATCTGGATTTATGGCATTCTTTTCCTGATTATTTTTGTTGAAACGGGACTGGTGGTGATGCCATTCCTGCCGGGAGACAGCCTGTTATTTGCATCAGGTGCACTAGCGGCTTCAACGGGTGCAATGGATCCATGGGTACTGATTCCGCTACTGTTCACTGCGGCAGTGCTGGGCGACACTCTGAATTATCATATTGGTAAATATATTGGGCCACGTGTATTTGAGATTGAATCACGTTTTATTAATAAAAAGCATTTGCTTGCTACCCAGCAGTTCTTTGTGAAACACGGTGGTAAAACCATTATTTTTGCCCGTTTCATTCCTTTTGCACGTACCTTTGCACCTTTTGTTGCTGGTGCGGGAAGTATGAATTACAAATATTTCCTGACTTACAATATAATCGGTGGCTTTCTCTGGATCAGTTCATTTGTGATCCTAGGTTATCTGTTTGGCAACATGCCAATCGTCAAAGACAACTTCACTCATCTGATTTTCGGTATCATTATTTTAAGTGTCATGCCAGGTGTGATTGGCTTTATTCAGCAGAAACTCAAGAAAAATAAAATCGCCTGAAAGCCTAGAATTATTGATTGAAAATTTATTCCAGCCAATTGATCAACAAGGGCACCAGGCAAAGCAGTAAAAACAGAGCCGACCCTTTATAAATCAGGTCGGCTTTTCTTTTTGCCGACTCTCCCGCCAGAATCGCTTGTCCGAAGATCATCCAGAACAACGCAACAAGCAAGGCAATCCCAGTAAAAATCGCAAAGACTAAAACAAAGTTACTCGGGCTTTTCCAAGTAGACAGCGGCAAGATTCCGGTCGCCAGAAGTGCTGCTTTGGGGTTTTTTAGGGTTCCCTTAAACATCTGCCAGGGACGGATCTGAGGATGACTCAGATTATATTGTTCCAGTTGCCGCGCCTTGAATAAATGGAAGGTCATCCAGCCCACACCGATTGCACTTAGCACATGCACTAGTTCCTGAAAACTCGGCCAGATTGGTGAAAACAGATGAACCAGCAGAGCCCACCCATTGATCGCATATAAATACCCTACCAGAATGACGGGAATATACAGACTGGTTTTGGCTGTTCCCTGCTGATAGGCAGAACTGGCCACCAATGCATTGGCTGGTCCAGGGATCATCAGCACTGCTATTGTTGCAAAAACAAAGAGCCAGTTTTCAATCATGGTGGTTAAACATATCAGACAAGGTGATTACCTTAACCAATCTCGTGTTCTGATCACAAGACGGGATCTTTCAAAATTTTATGCGCATCGGTCATTTTTTCTGGTGAATACTGTGAACTGTGTCATTTGAGCAATCATTTTTAAGATAGAAAAAATGCCGACTTAAAGTCAGCATTTTTTTGATATTTAGAGGGCTATTTATTGGTGTTTTGACGGACAACAATTGGGCAAGCTTTAAATTTTGCAGCTTGTACAATAGCTTCCTGTTCACCCAATAGACGTGCCGTTTCAGTGCGTTTGGTATTGGAAGACTGTCCCATATTCACTGATACACTCGGACCAATGCCCCAGCCACCGCGGCTACCCCAGCCACCACCGATGCCTACCCCCACGCCGACACCTGTACGTTTAGGCGGCTCAACACCATTATCAAGATATTGCTGAATACGGTTGTATTCCCCCTGAAGCTGCTGACAGTTGAGGGTTTGATAATGAGTGGGTGAAACATAGGTCGGTTTGACCGTCGTTGCACAGGCACTCAGCAAGCTAAGTATGCTGATCGCCAGGCTTATTTTCACAAGTTTCATAGTTAACTCGATCTTAATGCTGCTCTATCTCATTGAACAATGATTGATAGGCCTGAGTCAATTTATGATCAGTTGCCAAGTGAATTAATGGCTGATTTTTTTGATGTGACTCTTTCATCAGCACCGACGGTGGCAACATGCTGTTTAGTACCGGAAGACCTTCATCTCTTAGTTGCTGTACCACTTCGCGAGGCAGTTTTGCCTGAACCTGAAACTGGTTGACCACGATGCCTTCAATTTCCAGACGTTCGTTATGATCATCCTGAGTTTCGATGACATTCTCAATCAGAGTTTGCAAGGCCCGTTTAGAAAACACATCACAGTCAAACGGAATCAGAACACGGTCTGCAGCAATCAGGGCTGAAAGTGTAAAGAAATTAAATGCTGGCGGAGTATCAATAAACACCCGGTCATAATGCTCAGCAAGTGGTTGCAAGGCATCGCGCAGCTTGTAAATCTTATGCTTGGATTCCAGTGCATGGGCCAATGTGCCCAAACTTGGACTGGCCGGAATGACATCCAGATTTTTAAAAGGTGATTGATGCAGATAACTTTCCAGCCCTTTAGCCCGGGTCTTGAGAATGGAACCAATCGCATTACCAATTAAGCTTTTGCTCTGCTGGTTCCCCAATACATCTTCAAAATAGTTTTCAATATTCGGCTCCAGCGCCGGCTTGTCACTCGAATAAGTTGCATCATCCCCTAGTAAATACTGGCTGGAGTTTGCCTGCGGATCAAGATCGATTAACAGGGTTTTAAGCCCCTGATGCGCACTGATTGCTGCCAAATTGACTGCAATACTCGATTTCCCCACCCCACCTTTTTGATTAAAAACCACACGAGTATGCATAAACACCCCTCTTTATTTTTCTAATGATCAGTATGTTTGAGTTCATTGACTGATGAATAATTTAGCCAAAATTCGGCTTGATCATGACCAATACCATAATCGCAATAAGTGAAACCACAGCAATAAATAAGCCAGCACGGCGTTGTACCAGCAGGATTGAATCATCTTTTTTATACGCTTTGCCCAAGGATGAAATCAGCACCAGAAATAAAATAATTTTGGCATAAAACCAAGGCTGTACATCAAAATTCTTTAAAAACAGGGCAATAATCCCAGTTAAGGCAATCACGCTAATCACCAGGTGCTGCAAAGCGACCAGAAATACACGTGCTTTTGGATTCGGTTGATTGCCCTGTGTACCCATAAACAGGGTAATAGCACGCGCAAGAATGGCCACAATGGCCAGTCCTGCCGCAGACATATGAATAATCTTGACTAAAAGCTGGGTATCCATAAAGTCCTCTTAGTTTTTTGGTGCATGTGCACATTCCGGACTAGACGTATCCTGTCCTGTCCACTCTTCAGGCAAGAAAGCATGAATTGCCAAGGCATGAATTTTATCTTTAGACAGCAAATCACCTGCCGCAGCATAGACCTTTTGATGGCGTTGTACCGCACGCAGGCCGGCAAAGGCTTCACTGACAATCACTGCCTTAAAATGCGATTCCTTACCCGGAAAATATCCACCATGACCCGAAGATTCATTCACGACTTCCAGGTAAGTAGGTGACAATTGTGCCAAACGGTCTTTCAGTTGTTGTTCTAAGCTCATGGCCTGACTCCGATTCAAGATATGGGTCCAGTATACCCTGTTCTATCCGCTATTTCGGTGCAAAAAATGTCTGCAATTATTTGATTGTGCCGAGATTTCATTAAATTTTGCATAAATTTTGTCTAATTGTCTGGAAGCACAGAGAATATTGCTTTTATTTTATGCAATCGACATAAGATTTTTCATAAAGTTATTGACCCTGTTTTTGCATGCTGTATTATACACGGCATGCGGGAATAGCTCAGTTGGTAGAGCACAACCTTGCCAAGGTTGGGGTCGCGAGTTCGAGTCTCGTTTCCCGCTCCAAATTCTTTTTTGTTCATTTTTTAAAGTAAAAAATCGATCGACCCTGCGGGAATAGCTCAGTTGGTAGAGCACAACCTTGCCAAGGTTGGGGTCGCGAGTTCGAGTCTCGTTTCCCGCTCCAAATTCAAAAAGCCCTGATCGAAAGATTGGGGCTTTTTCGTTGTTGATTTTAAATAACATTTTTTCTTTCAGTCTATAAAGCTATCAGCTTCAAAGTGAGTAAAAAGTTAAGTTAGATCAGTTAAGAGTGGGCTTACGTGACCAAAAGTGACCAAAACGTGCCCTATCAATGTCAACTATAGATCAACATGTTTAAGTTTTTGCATGAATTCTACTCAATATGAACTGAGTAATTTTTAAAAAAACCTGAAGCACTGCCTTATGGCTTTCATTAAAGCTTTTTAATCTCTTATAAAAAATGGTGACCAAATTTGGTCACCAAAAATACTTAATAAAAACAATATACTAACT
This sequence comes from Acinetobacter sp. UBA1496, assembly GCF_002324975.1. Classification (NCBI taxonomy): domain Bacteria; kingdom Pseudomonadati; phylum Pseudomonadota; class Gammaproteobacteria; order Moraxellales; family Moraxellaceae; genus Acinetobacter; species Acinetobacter sp. UBA1496. The sequence continues at coordinate 15,970 of NZ_DCRI01000024.1, forward strand.
AGAAAATTATTAAATTATATGACGCTTTTTATTAGCAATAATTATTCATCTGGCTTGAACTTTAATAAATCACCAACGTCTACATTTAACAATACGCACAATTTTTCTAATGTTTCAAAATCAATACGAGTTGATTGACCATTATAAAGCTTATGTAAAGTCGTCTTACTCATTCCGGTTGCCCGAGCTACATCTGCCACTTTCATTCTTCGTTCCGCCAAAAGAACAGGCAAGTTACAAACTATCATTAATTACCACCATTGTGTAATAAAGTACTTGCATGATGTATTAAACGCATTTATTATTGCATTGTGATCTTAAATAACACCATTGTGATACTTTATAAAAGGATACAAACATGAATCTTACTTATATTACTACAAAAGAATTGGCAGAACGAATCCATTATAACGAACGTACCATTCGTAATCAGTTAAAGGATAGCGTTCTAATCGAAGGTATTCATTACATCCGCCCTTTTGGTGGACGCAAAATTTTATATGTATGGGAGCGTATTGAAGAAGATATGACTAAAACCACTTTAGGCTCGCTACACAGCCTACAACTTCAATAAGGAGGATATTATTATGGCTGCCATCCGTACTAGATACGGTAAGTTATGTGTCGATTTTCGATACTTAAACATCCGTTGTCGTGAAACAACAGCTCTTGAAGACAATGCTCCGAATCGCAAAAAGCTTGAAAAAGTGATTGAGCGAATGGAAGCGGAAATCTTATTGGGTATTTTTGACTATGCTAAGTACTTTCCAAAAAGTTCTCGTTTGAAAGAAATCAAAAATGCAGAAAACAGAGTAAATGAAATCAGCTCTAAAACACCTCTATTTTCAAAGTTCTGTGAAATCTGGTTCACTGATAAAGAAATAGAGTGGCGTACAAGTTATAAGGAGAAAATTCAAATTGTAATCAAAAAGTACTTGATCCCTTTTTTTGGCGCAATTCCTGTTATTAATATTAAAAAGTCAGACATTCTTGGATTCCGTTCATCCCTCGCCAAAGTGACTCACGGAAAAAACCAAGAATGCCTTTCACCATCAAGAATCAACCAGATTATGATAGTGCTTCGTATGATACTCGATAGTGCTGCCGAACGATATGAATTTGATAGCCCTTATAAAAATATCAAGAACTTAAAGCAAGGAAAGATTAAAGTAACACCTTTTTCATTAAAGGAAGTACACGCAATCCTTGCCACAGTTCGTGATGATTTTAAGCCTTATTATACTGTTCGATTTTTCACAGGTATGCGCACCAGTGAGATCGATGGCTTGCAATGGAAAAATGTGGACTTACAACGTCGGGAAATCCACATTCGTGAAGCATTGGTGAATGGGGAGCTTGGTGGAACCAAAACTTATGGTTCTGACCGCACGATCCAGATGAGTGATCGGGTTTATCAGGCCTTTCTGCAACAAAAAAGCTTAAATTCTGGAAAATCAGAATTTGTATTTTGTAATCGCGATGGTGGGCCGCTTGATTATCGCCTGGTCAATAAGCGTGTCTGGCATCCCCTGCTACGCTATTTAGGGCTAAAACCTCGTCGTGCTTATCAAACACGTCATACTGCAGCTACGCTCTGGCTGTCGGCAGGCGAGAACCCAGAATGGATTGCACGCCAGCTGGGACATTCAACGACTGAAATGCTATTCCGGGTCTATAGCCGTTACATCCCTAATGTTACGCGCCGCGATGGTAGTGCTTTTGAAGCCATGCTGGAGAGACTGAATACAGAGAAGCTTGTCCATGAACAGTAAAGCTTTTTTTGGCGGCGTAGTCGTTAGCCCAGAAGCAGATATGGTCGCTCGTGAATTAATCCATGAGCTACACATTCCCAAACTGCACAATCTGGCCTTTTTGCTGGAAATCAATAAATGCTTCGATGATCACCAAGCATTAAGACTCTGGCTACAGCGAATGCTGGATGAAGGGCAAGCTCATTACGATGACTTGGCTCAACAGGCCCGTTTCCGGTTAATGAGCCTAGCTCACTAATAAAACAATCATAAAAGGTCATCAAATCGATGACCTTAGCCCCTCTATACCTATAAAAAGGTGAACACATGCATAAAGATATTTCAATTTGGATGCCACTCTATATTGGCGACCTACAGGCAAAATTTGCACGAATGACGGCAGAACAAATTGGTGCGGCACTGCTGTTAATGATGGATTTCTGGAAAAATGGTGCCATTCCTCACGACCTAGCGACTGTTTGTAGCATCACGAAATTACCGCAGCACACCAAGGCTAAAACTTTGTTAAATACGCTGATGGCCCTAGAATTGTTTGAAGTCGAGTCTGAGCAGATTCATTCAAATTTCTTAAGCAGTTTAAAAAGCCAAGCATTGCAAAATCAGCAAATGAAATCTGATAAAGCTAAAAATGCAGCTCAAGTACGTTGGGGGAAATCCGCAAGTAATGCTCAAGCATCAGCCAAGCAACGAAAAGTAAATGCTCAAGCAGCTCCTGAGAAGAACCCGAGTATTACTCAAGTCATGCTTGAACCATGCCCTTCATCTTCATCTTCATCTTCATCTTCATCTTCATCTTCAAATTTTGAAGAAAAAAATGAGGATTTTTTAGAAAATTCCAAATGGATTTAGGAGAGTGATCATGAATACCATGCTTAAAACGCTCCAGTTTCGCACAGAAACAACGGAAACACTTTGCCCTACCCATCATATACCCCTGATGGAAATCGCTGGTCACAAGCTATGTAAATTGTGTGCCAAAGAAACCGTCCATCACTCACATGCAGCCTATGCAGATGAGTTGCAACAGCGATTGCTACAACAGAAAATCAAAAACTCAGGGCTCAATAAACGCTACCTGGATCGTGGCTTCAAGAATTATGTAGTTGCATGTCCTGCACAAGACAATGCCATCAAACTATGTCAGGCTTTTGCACAGCAGATTATTTCTGACCATTATCCAAACCTACTGCTCATTGGTACACCGGGTACAGGAAAGACTCATCTGAGTGCGTCAATCATTCGCAACATTCTGCATAACAGTACAAAATCTGCACGCTACTATACCAGCGCAGAAATTGCTCAAAAAATGATGGATACCTGGTCAGATGCTTCACGCTCTGAGAAAGAAGTCATCGACCATTTCTCCAGTTTTGATTTATTGGTGATTGATGAATATGGCCTGCATGACCGGCATGAAAAACGCCTGGAGATGGTGCATAAGGTCTTATATAGCCGTTATGACAACATGAAATCTACTCTGCTGATTTCCAACTTCACAGTCCAAAATATGCAGCGAGATTTAGGTGTCCGATTATGGTCACGATTACATGAAAACAATTTGATTGTAGTACCGTGTTATTGGGATGATAGACGCATCACCGGATAAAAGAAGTCTTTACTACCGCCAATTATCTTATTGATATAATTGGCATTTTTTATAATTAATTTCTAAAAATCTCAACTTTATTCTCTAAAATATAGACAGAAAAATTCTAGAAAAAGAGAGGAAATCCTATCATTTTATGTTGAAAATCATAAAGTTCATTAATGAATTACCGGTATCAAAATAATTACTACCGAATAGCGTACTTATTAATAGGACTTACGCAAAGACGACCGAAGGCGAGTTATCTTAATCAATTTTTGAGCTTACAAGCAGGGGTTACGATGAAAATTTTTTGGTTTATACCGACACATGGCGACAGTCGTTATTTAGGCACGAGTAAAGGGGCAAGAACCGTTGACCATACCTATATGAAGCAAATTGCAGTGGCAGCCGATAACCTTGGCTATGAGGGCGTGTTGATTCCGACAGGTCGCTCATGTGAAGACCCTTGGTTGGTCGCCGCTAGTCTCATTGATGCGACCACTCGCTTAAAGTTTTTGGCGGCATTACGCCCTGGGGTGACGACACCCGCGCTTGCTGCTCGCATGACAGGCACCTTTGATCGATTATCAAATGGTCGATTGCTGCTTAATCTGGTCACAGGCGGCGATGAACAAGAGCTTAAAGGCGATGGCATCTTTGAAGACCACGCGACGCGTTATCAGACAGCCAGTGAATACACCACGATTTGGCGAGAGATTTTGACTCGCTCGCACACAGGCGAATCCTTTACTTTTAACGGTGAACGCTTGCAAGTAGAAGATGCTAAATTGCTGTACCCCCCTCTACAACAGCCATATCCGCCCTTGTGGTTTGGCGGTTCATCTGAGGCGGCGCAAACACTGGCTGCCGAACAAGTTGACAGTTATTTGACGTGGGGTGAGCCGCCTGCCGCCGTCAAAGAGAAGATTGAGCAGCTTAAAACCAAAGCCGCTGCCAAAGGTCGTACATTAAGCTATGGTATTCGTCTGCACGTGATTGTGCGTGAAACCAATGAAGCCGCTTGGCAAGCCGCTGATGAATTATTGAGTCATGTGAATGACGACACCATTGCCGCTGCCCAAGCCAAATTTGCCCAAATGGACTCGGTGGGACAACAACGTATGGCAGCCTTGCATGGCGGTCGCCGTGATAACTTAGAAATTTCGCCCAACTTATGGGCAGGGATTGGACTGGTACGTGGTGGCGCAGGCACCGCACTGGTGGGCGACCCACAAACTGTTGCCGCGCGTATTCAAGAGTATGCCGATTTGGGCATTGATAACTTTATTTTTTCAGGCTATCCACACTTAGAAGAGGCGTATCGGTTTGCTGAATTGGTTTTCCCATTATTACCGAAAGACACCCAAAACACCTTGGTCAAGCCAAATTTGACAGGACCGTTTGGTGAGATTGTCGCTAATAACTATGCACCACCGCAACAAACCCGTGACACTGCAACCCCAAAAACACCTACCACTGCTGCACCTAAACACGCCATCGCCTCTTAAATTCATCTTAAAGACATATTAAAGGCGTCTTCAATGCTTGTGATAAAACGTGCTAATTAAAGCACGTTTTTCGCTTCGTCTATACCTATCATTAGACACCTATCATCCGACAGGGTGTGTGGAATCCACCCTAGCCATGATAAACATCTTTTAACTGATAAACCTTTTAACTGATAGACTTTGTTTTAAAAAGTGGTAGCCAGTTATACGGTGAGATTAGACCAGCAAGCTACTTTGCTAAAGTTAATCATCAAGGTGTCAATATCCCAACTTTTTTAGCAAATGCAACACAGGAAAAATGACTTCTCTATAGCTAGGTTATATTCGGGATGTGAATAACCTATTGATAGTAATGAATATTTTTTAAGCCAACACTGTTAGTTTTACGGTCTCTAGTATGTCATTTTTTAATCAATAGCTTAGTTGTGTAATTTTATGGGTGATAAAAGTTATTTTAACGCTTTTGCTTTTTGCGGCTTATATAATAAAAAAGATTTAAATTTTAAATCATAAAACAATGGGATAAATAAATTTAAATCATGCACTTCAATTAATGATCAACTAACTATAAGGGCAATAAATATGACAACTGAAAACAATGAAAAACTTTCTTTATTAGACGATGTGGCATTAAAAGCCCAAATGCTCATGGCAAATCTAAAAGAGGGCGCTAATGATGGCTATGACCATTCTGTCACCAGTGCCGGTGAAAAGGGCTTAAAATCAGGCAAAGTGTCTGAACTCACCGCCATCGCCCCCTTGACCAAAGATGGGGCAGCTCGTATCAAGCGAATTTTGGAAATTACCAAAGGCAATCTTGCAGGGGCGACCAATGTAGGCACCTTGCATGATTTGCGGTTGGTGTTTTTAGACAATGATACTAAGCTACTGTTTTGTACCGCCTATGATGGCGATTGGGATGCTTACATCAACGACTTTGCTACCAAAATTCCAGAACTCATGGATTTGATTTTTGGCAATGTAGAGGGTTGGCCTGGGATTAAAAGCCCGACTGTCAAGCAATTTATCCTTGACCATCAGATTACCGCTACCGGTTGGTATGTAGGTGTACCGCATCTGACGGTTCGTGATATTGCGCGTAATGACAAAATCGTGCGTGGCATTAATAAAGCCATTGAACAAGCCCAATAAGCCCGCTTAGAACCTGTATTCACCATATCACGTTTATCAGCGTACTATTCTAACCGTACTCTGAACGGGCAAGCTTTAGGTTAAAATTTCGATACAAAAGCGATTTGTTCAGTGATTTTACCATAAGTAAGCGATATTTAGCGTGGTGTATGGTGAACAAGCTTTCAGCATCAAATTTTTAAGATTCTCTGCTAGGAACGACCATGAATAACGACAACCCAGCGAATGAAAGCCTACTTGGCAAATTAAAAACCCATCTACAAGATGGTATCGAGCATGGTATAGAGGCCGTTAAAGACAAACTTGAACACAGCGATACACCCGCTGAAAAAGGCAGTGTCAAAGAACGGGTACACGAAGCGAAACAAAAAATCGGCACGCAGCTGCACAGCGTCATGACACGGGCAACGAACGCTATCTATCCCAATATCGCCACGATGGAGCTTGAGGATATTCAAGCTATTATTTTGCATGACCGCCCTGCGCCTTACTACGGCACGCTTGTCGCGCTAAAAGTCAATGACAGCAACGCGGGTCGTGAATTACTAAAAGCGGTATTACCAAACGTCACAGGCTCAAAAAATTTCCAAAAAGATATGGATGCCAATTTGACCATTGTGATGACGTATAAGGGGCTAAAAGCTTTAGGCTTACCGCAAAGCTCGCTTGATTCTTTCCCAGAAAATTTCAAAGCAGGTATGGCAGGCCGCTCCGATATCTTGGGTGACAAAGGCGATAATGACCCTAGCAACTGGCTTGCGCCATTTGGTGATAAAGGCGATATTCATATTTGCGGCGCGGTGATTGCCAATAGCCAAGAAAAATGGCAAGCCAAACTTGCCGAACTTAAACAGACGTTTGCCCCTTATCTAGATACCAGCCGTAACGCGATCGAAATCTTAGTGGAACATGATTTTGGCGTAGATGGTGACGTCAAAAACGTGTTTGGTTATCGCGATGGCATCAGTAACCCAGAAGTTGATGGCAGTGGTATCAGCCTTGAAAATAACACCGAACGTCCGATTGCGGCGGGTGAATTTGTGTTAGGTTATAAAGGTGAAGCGGGCGTGGTACCTCCCATGCCACAGCCTGAAGTATTGGGAAAAAACGGTTCGTTTATGGTACTGCGAAAATACCGCAGTAATGTCGCTGACTTTCACCGCTATTGCCTTGAACAAAGCGACAATGACCCAGCTAAAGCCGATAAATTGGGGGCAAAAATGTTTGGTCGCTGGCGTTCGGGTGCCCCCATCACCCTAAGCCCAGACCATGATGATGAAGCCCTCGGCAAAGACAATGTAGCAAACAATAAATTTGACTACACGGACGATCCCTATGGCAAAGGCTGCCCGTTTGGTGCCCATGCTCGCCGTATGAACCCCCGCAATACCAAAGATTTTATTCTAAGCGATGTGCGTCTTCACCGTATCATCCGCCGTAGTGTATCGTATGGCGATATCGTGCCGCCCAACGTGACCCAAGACGATGGTCAAGAGCGGGGGTTATTTTTTATCGGTATCAACGCCCATGCCATGGACACGCTTGAGTTTTTGCAAAGCCAATGGATTAATGACGGCAACTTTATGAACCTTGGGGAAGAACGTGACCCAATGCTAGGCGTACACGCAGGTAGTGACGCTGATAGCGATGTGTTCACCGTACCCGATGAGCCAATTCGTAAGCGTCATACCAATATTTTGCAATTTAATACCCTACAAGGCGGTGAATATCTTTTTGTACCGAGCTTGTCGGCACTCAAATGGATGAGTGAGCTTAACGAAAATTCATATTAGAGTAAATCTAAATAAAAAAAGGTTAGGTGGGTTTAGTAAACCTAACCTGATAAAAATAACAAAGGACAATCATCATGTTAAATAAATTATTCGGTCGTCGTTATGCCAAGTTTGACCCAGCCATCGACCAGCTTACTAGCGACGATGAAAAAGCCATCGACCAAATCACCGCAGATATTCGTGACTATATCGGCAAATCAGACACGGTTAGCAAAATCAATTATCACACCCGAGATGCCCACGCTAAAGGCTACTGTGCATTAAAAGCCAACTTTGAGATTTTACCAAAACTGCCCAAAGAATATGCCCAAGGTATCTATGCCAAACCCGCTCGTCATGAAGCAGTGATTCGTTTTTCTAACGGCTCATCTCGTGTGGCTGCCGACAACAAGTTGGGGCTTTCTCAAGGGTTGGCGATTAAAGTCTTTGGTGTCAAAGGCGACAAATTACTGCCAGATGAGCCAGATAGCCCAAACTTTGACTACAATCTGATTAATTTTCCTATTTTCTTTTGTAATACTATCCAAGACTATAGTTATATTTCACGGCTATTTTTACAATTAAATGATTATTTTGCCAAAGGCGCGAAAGGGCAAGCCAAATTTGCCTTTGACTGGATTACCCAATATGGCAAAAAACTGCCATCCAAAGAATCCCTCAAGACTTTTAGGGCTTTTAGTAAGTTTAAAACCATCAAACCGCAAAATACCTTGTTATACAGTTTTTACTCACAAGGGGCGGTGCGTCATGGCGACTATATGGCGAAAATCCGTGTCGCCCCGACCAAAGCGTCACAAGCCAAAATCAAACGCCGAGATCTCGATGTCAATGCCACCAGCGAGGCGATTCGTCCTCTGATTTTACAAGAAATCCGTCAGCACGATTATGAGTTTGATGTGCAAATCCAGCTGTGCCGTAACTTAAAAGACCAACCCATTAATGACTTGACCAAAGAATGGGATGAAAAAGACGCCCCGTTTGTGACAGTGGCAAAACTCACCATCCCTTGCCAAGATGTGCCGGATGACGGTAATTTTGACATTATGGAACACTTGTCATTTACCCCGTTTCGCTGTATTGAAGCCAACCGTCCGATTGGTAATTTGCAACATGCGCGACTGCGTGCCTATCAGACCGCCTCGACCACTCGCCATCGTTTAAATCATAAAAAACGTGCCGAGCCAATCAATCTAAAACAGGCATTTGATAAAGATTTTTATAACCTTTAAATTTGGCAAAAAACCAGTAGCGGGGCGGTTATGGGGGCATTGTTTGGGGTAAAATTTCACCCATTGGGTAAAAAACTACATCGCCTTTAATCATTCAAAAACCGTTAGCCTGTGACTGGGCTAACGGTTTTTTACCTTTTTACGCCATTAAACTGGCTTTGTTGCATAAATATGTAAGCATCTGATTTAAATAAATTTAATTTTGGATCAAAAAATAATCAAAACTTTTAAAATCAAATAGTTATGAAATCTTTGTGCAACAAAGCCGATTGAAAATCAGATGCGTCCCTGGGCGTTGGGCCGCAAGAACTGGCTGTTTGCAGGTTCG